>DATFGJ010000044.1:0-5165 GCA_035249585.1 Lacipirellulaceae bacterium | reverse complement strand
CTTGACTGGGAGGTATAATGGAGCAGCGGGGCGACTGGTGGAATTGGGCCACTCCTGCAAATCTAATAGTGCAACGTCAAACACGATCAACCCATTTCGAGGGTCCCACTCACTAGTGAAGGAAATCGTTCGGAATCAGGGCGTACAAAGCGAGTCGGCCGTTTTGGTCGGCGTTGAGCTGCCCGATGAGCAAGCCGGCCGCGACAATCTGGAAGAACTCGCCGGCTTGGTTGAAACCGCAGGCGCGGAAGTTGTCGGCCGATTAACCCAGCGCCGCGCGGCGCCGAATGTTACGACCTATCTCGGCAAAGGCAAGCTGGAACAGCTCGAGCTGATGGTGCGGGCCACCGATGCCGACGTCGTCATCTTCGACAACAATTTGGCCCCCGCGCAGATTCGCAATCTGGAGCGTGCACTGGGCGTCAAGGTGCTCGATCGCACCGAAGTGATACTCGATATTTTCTCCACGCGTGCGCGCACGCACGAAGCCCGGCTGGCGGTGGAGCTGGCGCAGCTGGAGTATTCGCTGCCGCGGCTGAAGCGGATGTGGACTCACTTGTCGCGCATCAAGGCCGGCGTCGGTATGCGCGGCCCTGGTGAAAAGCAGCTGGAAACAGACCGACGATTGGTCGAAAAGCGCATCGTCGAGCTGCGCCGCGATCTGAACCAGGTACTGCGGCGCAAGGAGCGCGAAGTTGCAGGCCGGGCCGATCGGATGACCGTATCGCTAGTCGGCTACACGAACGCCGGCAAGAGCACGCTGCTCAACAAGCTCACCGGTTCCGATGTGCTGGCCGAGGACAAGCTCTTCGCCACGCTCGACACGCGCACGCGCCGCTGGCAGTTGCCCGGCTGGGGGCCGGTGCTATTGTCCGACACCGTCGGCTTCATCCGGGATCTGCCGCACAGCCTGATCGCAAGCTTCAAAGCCACGCTTGAAGAAGCCCGGCAGGCCGATTTGCTGCTGCACGTAGCCGACGCGAGCAACCCGGCGGTAATCGACCAGATCACATCGGTTTATTCGGTGCTGGAGGAGCTTGGCATTCGCGAAAAAGACGCGATCCTCGTGCTCAATCAAATCGATGCGATCGAGGATCCGGGCACGCTGGAGCTACTGAAGCAGCGCTACCCGATGGCGATGTTCGTCAGCGCGCGAACCGGCGAGGGACTCTCGCGGCTGGCCACGGCGGTGAGCGATGCGCTGAGCCAGCATTTTCTGGATGTCGACGTGGAAATGGACGTGGCCAACGGGCGGTTGCTGGCCTACCTGGCCAAGAACGGCGAGATTCTTAGCCGCACATACGCCGATCAGCGCGTTTCGGTGCATTGCCGGATTCCGCGCAAATATCTTGGCCAGATTGCGGCCGAGAATGCGCGCGTCAACTTGCGCGGCGTGGGCCACGACCTTGCGCGTAACGGCAGCGCGTTCAGCAACGGGCATTCGGCGAACGGCATATCGGACGTCGCTGAGATAAGCATCGACGAGGTCGCGTGATTGAGACCCTCTCCCTCTGGGAGAGGGCAGGGTGAGGGTGTCTTGCAATCAGGGCTGCCCTCACCCCAACCCTCTCCCAAAGGGAGAGGGAGAAATCGATGACCTATCGACAACTCACCGATCGGCGGGCGCTTATCACCGGCGCATCGAGCGGCATTGGGCGGGCGCTGGCGATTGAGCTGGCGCGGCGTGGCGTCGATAGTGTCCTTCTAGCCCGGCGCGAGGATCGGCTTGGCGAAGTTGCGCAACAAGTCAATTCAATCGGCCGACGAGCCGTTGCAGTTGCCGGGGACGTGACGAATCCGGCCGCGCGCCGCCGCGCAGTCGATGCGGCACGCAACGGGCTCGGTGGCTTGGACATACTTGTCAACAACGCCGGCATCGCGGCTCACGGGCGATTTGCCGAAGCTGACCCCGGCCGCCTGCGGCCGATCATGGAAGTGAACTTCTTCGCCCCGGTCGAATTGATTCGCGAAGCGCTCCCGCTGTTGCGCGAGGCGCGGCAGCCAATCGTCGTCAACATCGGCTCGATCCTCGGAGAGCGCGGCTGCCCGCACAAGAGCGAGTATTCCGCCAGCAAGTTTGCGCTCCATGGCTTCAGCGAGGCGGTGCGGCCGGAGCTGTTGTCGCTTGGCATCGACCTTTTGGTCGCTGCGGCCGGCCCCACGGAGACCGAGCACTTCGACACGCTCATCGAGGACAAAGGCGAGCTGCCCTGGGGCAATCCGCGCCGCAAGCCAGCCGAAGAGGTTGCCCGGCTGATCGTGCGTGCCATCGAGCGGGGCAAGAACGAGGTGGTTACCAGTTGGCGCGGCTGGTTTTGGCTGCTGCTCAACCGGCTGACGCCCAGGATCGTGGACCGGATAATGTCTCGATATGGGTGATTTTTCTGCTAAAACCGGCGGCATGGCCGGCGCTAATTGCAATTCGACGCGACAGATCGTTACAATCGGGGCGCGTTTCTCGCCAAACACGGCGTATCTTTGAATTAGAACCACCGTTCAACTTCGTATAGGAGTCCATTCGATGAAGGCGCGCTGGATCGTTTTGCCGTTAGCCGTTGCGATGCTCATCGCCGGCGGCCAGTTCATTTCGGCCCGACAGGATGCGGCCGCATCGGAGAAGGAATTCGAAGCAACTTGCCCGGTCTCCGGACAACCGGCGATTGAAGAGTCGGTCGTTGAGCTGAAAAACGGAGCGAAGGTTTATTTCTGCTGCACGAACTGCCCCAAGGCGTATGCCGCCAACCCGGAAAAGTTTGCGCTGAAGGTCGGCCGCCAACTGCTCGAAACAGGGCAAGTTGTTCAAGTGGCCTGTCCCGTCACTGGGCAGCCCGTGAACCAGGAAACGCTGGTGGAAGTCGGCACAGCCAAGGCTGGCTTCTGCTGCAAGAACTGCCTCGCCAAGTACAACAAGGCGGATGATGATGGCAAACTCGAAATCCTTTTTGCCAAGCTAGGCGAGGGAGAAGCCTTCACGCTTCAAACCAAGTGCCCGGTGAGCGGGAAGCCAATCGTCGCCGAACATGCGCTGGAGCATGAAGGGAAGCAGGTCTACTTCTGCTGTCCCAATTGCCCGAAGGCATTCGCGGCCAACCCATCGAAGTTTATGGCGAAGCTGCCGCAATTCGCCAAAGACGCAGGTGAGTTCGAGCCCAAGTAAGCTCGCTGCTCGCTTGCGATAATTAGTGCTTCAGACAAATCGACCCCGCGTCCCGTTTGGGCCGCGGGGTTTTCTGCCAAAATGGCATTCGCGCCGGGCAGGGTGTGGGCGCTTCAGCGGCCGGATACACGCTGTAAAGCAGCCTCTTTCAAACATTTGCGCCTGCGGCCCCTAGTCATGGCACGGCGCTTGCGTCATATTGCCGAGTCTCAGGTTGCGCCTGCCAAAAGCGGCTAGCCGCAGCCGGGAACCCTGCAATTCAATCGCGGGGCGTTCTTTCGCTCCGTTTTCTACGATTGCCAAGTATTCATCCCAGGTGATTGGAGGAATTTCGCGTGGCAGCAAAACAGATGGTTTTTGAGGATGATGCCCGAGCGCCTCTGGCGGTGGGCGTCGAGAAGCTGGCCCGGGCCGTACGCAGCACGCTGGGCCCGCGCGGCCGCAATGCCGTATTGGACAAGGGTTGGGGCTCGCCCAAGGTGACCAAAGACGGCGTCACCGTGGCGCAGGACATCGAGCTTGACGATCCATTCGAAAATCTCGGCGCGCAGCTGGTGAAAGAAGCTGCCAGCAAAACGAGCGACGTCGCCGGCGACGGCACGACGACCGCCACGGTGCTGGCCGAAGGCATCTTTCGCGAGGGCCTCAAGATGATTGCCGCCGGCGCCGATTCCATGGCGCTCAGCCGCGGAATTGCCAAGGCTGTGCAGGCCGTGAGCGAGTCGATCGAAAAGCTGGCCGAGCCGGTCGACATCAAAGACAAAAAGCGCCTCCAGCAAATCGCCTCGATCGCCGGCAACAACGATCCGACGATCGGCAGCGTGCTGGCAGACGCGTTCACGAAAGTAGGCAAAGACGGCGTGATCACCGTCGAGGAAGGCCGCGGCAGCGAGACGACCGTGGAAGTCGTCGAAGGCATGCAATTCGATCGCGGCTATCTCTCGCCGCATTTCGTTACCGACCAGGACGATCAAACGGCCGAGCTGGAGAACCCGCTCATCCTGATTTACGAAGAGAAAATCTCGAACGCCAAGAGCCTTGTGCCGCTGCTCGAGGCCATCTCGAAAGCGGGCAAGCCGCTCTTGATTATCGCCGAGGATGTTGAAGGCGAAGCGCTTGCGACCCTGGTTGTGAACAAGCTTCGCGGCATTCTTCAGGTGTGCGCCGTGAAGGCCCCAGGCTACGGCGATCGCCGCAAGGCGATGCTTGGCGACATCGCCATCCTCACGAGCGCGACCGCGATCTTCAAGGACCTTGGCATCAAGCTCGATGCGGTGAAGCTGTCCGACTTGGGTAAGGCCAAGAAAGTTACCATCAACAACGATAAGACGACCATTATTGGCGGCAGTGGCGACAAGAAAGCGATCGAAGGCCGCGTCGATCAGATTCGCCGCGAGATCGACGCCACCGACAGCGACTACGATCGCGAGAAGCTGCAGGAGCGGCTGGCCAAGCTGGCCGGCGGCGTGGCACAGATCAAGGTGGGCGCCGCGACCGAGTCGGAATTGAAGGAGCGCAAGGCGCTGTTCGATGACGCACGTGCAGCAACCGCGGCCGCGTTGGAAGAAGGCATCGTCGCCGGCGGCGGCGTCGCGCTGTTGCGTTCGGAGAAGGCGGCGAAGAACCTCAAGCTCGAAGGTGACGAGAAGCACGGCGCCGAAATCATCGCCAACGTGCTTCCCTATCCGCTGCGCTACATTGCCGAAAACGCGGGCGTCGACGGCGACGTCGTCGTCAATCGCGTGCGACAGATGAAGGGCAAATACGACGGCTACAACGCCGACAAAGACGAGTACGGCGATCTCACCGCGGCCGGCGTGATCGACCCCGCCAAAGTAGTTCGCACTGCGCTTCAGAACGCGGCCAGTGTGGCCGCGCTCTTGCTGACGACTGAGTCGCTGGTCACCGAGATTCCCAAGACGGAAGAGGAGCCGGCCGGCGGCGGTCATCATCATGACCACGGCATGGGCGGCATGGGTGGAATGGGCGGCATGGGCGGCATGATGTA
>DATFGJ010000043.1:0-9082 GCA_035249585.1 Lacipirellulaceae bacterium | reverse complement strand
AGTCCGATCTGGCGAGCTTCCGGCGCCGCATCTTGCTGCGGCTTCGCCGCACGCTGCCGGAACTGAAGATCGACGACGTTTACGTGGGCAACTTCGAGCTCAAGGTGCAGAGCTTGTAGGAGTCTCTGAATCACTCCGGCGGCGGCAGCACGCCGTCCGCGCTCGACTCGGTCTGCGGTGTTTCGCCGCAGCCGCCGCACTTGGCTTCACAGCAACCCGGCACATGTCGGATTTCCCACTTGCAGCGGCACGTTTTTACCTCATAGCTCTCGGATTCCAGCACGCTGACGCAGCGGACGGGTCCGCAATTAGGCGCGCAGCAGCCGGCGGTCGCGGAGCTCACGCACCCGTCGCAATCTTCGGCGCACGTGCACGCGCTTCCGCAGTGGCCCTTCGCGGAGTGCCTGAGCCAACTGAAAAGCGTGAGCTTCGATCCGCCTGGTTCCCACGGCAATCGAACCGCGGGAATGCACACTTTTTCGCACTTTACCTTCCAGCACGATTTTTCTTCAGTCGCTTCTTCCACAGTGGGACAACACACGTCGCGTCCTTGGCAGCAACGAGCGCAGGGCAGACCGTGGCCACACGGATTGTCGCCCAAATCACCGCCGCAATCCGGGCATGCACATCCGCCGACGGCCAGCGGATCGGCAGCCTCGGATACTTCGATCAGCTCGATGGGTGGATTGGCGGCATACAAATTCGCCGCAATGATGGTCATTCCGAATAGCAGCGCCAGAGCGGCACGGCGGTCATTAAATTTTATGTCCATAGAATTCCGTGTCAGAAATCGACCATGAAGCGGGTGCCGAGTATGTGATAATCGCCGAACTCTATGCCGCCGGCGGCATTCACGGCGTTGTCGTGAATATTGCCGTAGATGTAGTTGAACTGCATCCGGGCCCAGGGGTTCCAAAGCCAGTTGAGCCCCAGGGTGATGCTCTCGCCAATGCCACCTTGAATGTTGTCGTCGGCCAAATCGCCATAAGACCACCGTGCGGCAACTTGCCAAGCGCCGCAGCCTCCACGTACGCCGTCGTCGCAAGTATCGACGAGAAAGAAATTCTCGAACGGCACGGGGCGATCGAGCTGCCCCGTCTCGCGATCCCAAGGCATGTGCTCGCCGGTGAGGAAGTACGCGGCCTGAATATAGCCGCCGTGAAAGTGGAGCTCGGAGTCGCCTTGGCGATTGAGCCACACGTTTTGGTACTCGCCCACCAGCTGCAGCGGCCCGAAGTTAATTACATTTTCCAAAGCGAGAAGTGAGTAGTCTTCGGCACCAGCAATCACACCGGTATCTAGCCAGCGCTCGACGGTGCGGGCTTCAGGACGCGTGCGAAAACGGGCCTCACTGATGCCGCTGTCGGCGTAATTCTCCGTGAGTTGGTTTTCATCGGTGTCGGCCCAGGTGCCGGCGACGGCCCAATGCGCATAACCGCGACCTTCCGAGCATTCGTCGTACCAGATCGTGTTCGCGAGCCGGCCGGCGACTTGGCCTTGCCAGTGGTCGCTGATGTAGACCCCCTCGTCCTGGATGAGCCGCTGATTGAACACGCCGTATTGCCAATTCCAGGCGAGGTCTTCGGAGTATGACCAGGATTGTATGCCCAGGCGGCGAGAGTCCTGATTGAACGCTTCGATGATGAACGGCCGCTCCATAAAAATCGTGTAACGCGTGCTGTTCCAGTGCTCTAAACCATAGGGGCGCTTCTGGTTGCCAAGCCGCACGGTTTGAACTAACGGTAACTCCGTCCAGCCGAGATACGCATCGCGAAATTCTGGGTCGTTGCCGCCGGCGAGTTCCATCTCGATGCGATATTCCATGTTGTGCCAGATGTCGCCGCGCACGCCGAATCGCATGCGGCGAAACTCCAGGCGATCGGCCGGAGAAATGTCGTTATCGCCGGTTTCGAAGCCATTCACGCCGGACGAATCACCGAGAAACTGCCACATGTCGATGTGAAGCCGACCATTGACCGACATCGTGGCCGCGCTGTGGCCCGACTTGGCGTAGTCATTTAGGCCGCTCTTCAGCTCGTCGTGCGCTTCTTGCAAATCCGCATGCTTGGATTCGAGCTCTTCCAGCCGCTCTGCAATAGTCTTCTCTTCGCGACCGTCTGCTGCGTCTTCGGTCTCGGCGTTCTGGTTATCGAGCCACGATGCTGCTTGTGATTCATACACGCTGCTGCTGGTCTCGACTGCGAAGACGTCGCTGATCGGCTGAATTCCGCACGCTTCTGCGAAGAATTCCGTGTCATCACTCGGATGTTGTGCAAGGAGCGCCGGCGCCGTTGCGAGCGTAGCGGCTGCGAACAGCGCGGCACGAAGAAGTCGACGGTACTTAATGTGCGAGGGAGTGTTCATGTCGCGATTCCAGGAAATGCCCATTGGTTGCGGTCGGTCAGACTGCAACGCGTCGCGTGAGAGTGCGCGTGCCGCCAGAATCCAGGCGGCGATCGGCCGTAGCGCCCTGAGAAGGACCACACGGTCGACGTAGTCGCAGTCCCCACTCGAGGCGACTCGTCATGGGCGCCGAATCACGGCGTCAGAAAAGACTTTCGGCAGCGTCAATCCGAAGAATCAATACAATCGTTTCACACCGAGTAATTCGCAAAACAGGGCGAATTATAACCGCGCCAAGCGTTAAACTTTGCGCCGTTGAATGCTCAACAGTGGCTGTCCGTGGCTGAGTCGTGAGAATTCAGCTTCGATCGAACGTCTTACGGCTCAGCTAGAACGGGTGGCCGGGACGTGACCCCAGCCACCCGTCGACTTTTGAAGCTAGCAGGCTTGAACGCTTACGAAGCCTGTTTGCGTTTTTCCGAGTCATCCTCCAGCTCGACGGCCAAGCCGTGGTGAGCCGCGTGATGCGGATGATGGGCCGGCATCGGCGCACTGGCGGTTTGCGCCGCTAGGTGCGGAGGCGCTTCGTCGAGGAAGCGATACAGCACGCCGTAGATCACCAGCGCCGAGAGCACGCCGACCAGAAAATCGGTCATCGGCACCATGACGGCGGTGTACACCATCAGCCCGACATGGAAGCGATTTTGGCTCAACACTTCGCGGATCTCTGCCGGCTTGACCATGTTGAAGGCCACGAACATGAGGATGCCGCCGATGCAAGCCATGGGCACCAGCTCGAGCCATCGCGCCAAGTACACGGCCAGTAGCAGCTTCAGTCCGAACTTGCAAATGCCGGCCAGCGGCGAGACCGCGCCGACCTTGATGTTCGTCGCCGTGCGCGCCAGGGCGCCGGTGTGCGGGAAGCCGTTCAAGAGCGGCACGAGGATTTGCACCCAGCCCTGGCCCCACAGCTCTTTGTTTGGGTTGTAAGGTATGCCTTTGTTGTCGGCCAGGCGATCGGCCATCCGCGAACAGAGCAAGCTTTCCACGCCGGAGACAAACACGATCGCGATCACGAAGTAGCACAAGTCCCAAATCACTTCGGGCGTCAGCGCGATCGGCCCGGGCAGCGTAAACTTCAGCAAGTTGTTGGGAATCGCGCCGTATTTGTCTCGGACGAGTGTGAGGCCGGCGTCCGACCAGATCGTCGCGCTGATCAGGGTGGCCAGGCCCAATGCGATGAGCGGCGCGGGGATGAACTTCGAGACCTTGAGTAAGTACTTGGTCACGACGAATGTCATCACCGCGAGCGCGACCGCGTAATAATTCACGTCGCCGATTTGCGGCAGGATACCTTGGATCTTGGCCAGGAAGCTGTGCCCGCCGCTTGCCGTAAGGCCCAGCACCTGCTCGACCTGCGACATGGCGATGACGCAGGCAATACCGATTGTGAAGCCAACGACGATCGAGTTCGGCACTTTCGCCACCAGCCGGCCGGCCCGGAAGATGCCCATCGCGATCAGCACGATACCGGCGAGGAGCGAGCACCAGATGAGAAAACTATAGCCGTCATATTTCGCGGTGATGGCGGCGATGACGGGAATGAACGCGGCGGTTGGACCGTACACCTGGTACTTCGATCCGCCGAAGAGAGCGCCGACGAGTCCGGCCACGGCGCCGCCGACGATGCCCATTTCCGGCGGCAGGCCGGAGGCCATCGCGAAGCCCATGGCCAGCGGAATCGCCACCATGGCGACGATCAGTCCGGCCGTAAAATCGCGGAACACGTTCAGGTACCAGCGGCCTTTGGCAAGGTCTTCGAAGCGGCCGTCCAGTGGCGTGCAATAAAATCGCAAACGCCGCCAAAGATTGCCCGCATCGGGCGTGGGAGCAGTCTCGGGTGTTACCTTGTGAGTTGCATGCATCGTAAATCTCCTCTTCGTGCGTTTATGAATCGAACGTGGATGAAATAGGCGAAGCGATATCGGCTTCGGAGGCGCCTCCACAAAGTCGATTGGGGCGCTACACTTTGCAAGTTTGCGCATGAACTATGCGACGGATGCCTGCATCGAGAGGTGACGCTCGATGGACACAAAGCTGCCGGCAGCCTGGTCGTACACAGTGACTTCGCCCGTCTCGAAGCGGTAGAAGCAGCCGTGCAAACTGAGCGCGCCGCGCGACTCGGCGGCGACAACTCCGGGGTAGGTTCGCAAATGGTGGAGTTGCACCAAGACGTTCGTCTTGACCGCGGCGCTGAGCAGGTCGTCGTCGGGGTCAGGAGGTACAGCCTGCTCAATGATCTCGCGACGGACCATATCGGCATGCGCCAGCCATTTCTCAACGGCCGGCAGGCCTTCAATCAGCTCCGGCCTGAGTACGCCCGTGATGGCACCGCAATGCGAGTGTCCACAGACGACGATGTCCTGCACATTGAGGACCTGGACAGCGTACTCGATTGTCGCGGCCTCACCGCTGTGCTCGGCCGTGTAGGGCGGCACGAGATTGCCGGCGTTGCGCAGCACGAAAAGCTCTCCCGGTTCGGTTTGGGTGAGCATATGCGGAAGTATCCGCGAGTCGGAACAGGTGATGAACAACGTGGATGGGGACTGGCCGGTCGCCAGCTGCTCGAAGTGCTTACGTCGGGATGGAAACACTTCGTTTCGGAACGCACGGATGCCGTGGAGAAGTCGTCGCATGGTGGCGCTTCCTTTAATTAAACGGTGAGATGCGATCGCGCATTGCCGTGACTACGCTGGCAAACACAGGCGAAGCTGCGGCGACGCGAATCGACGGTTAAGAGATCGAATTACGCTTGAGATAAGCGCGCAATTGCGCGGCCAATATCAGCACGTAATCGGCGCAAGAAGACCATTCGCCAGGCGATGGCCGGCGGGAGGCTCAAGAACGGGGCGCTGAGAGTGCCCCAGCGACATTTGGGCCGGCTGCAAGAATGCCCCAGGCCCGCTTGCGAAACGCAAATACCGCTCCAATTCGACGCGGTGGGCAAGCGTTGGATCTTCGGCTCGCTCGCGGGAGCCGTGCTCGTTCATTTCAGCCGTGCGCACGACCGGCACGGCTGCGAGCATGACGGCGCCGCCAAAAAGCGCCAAAGTGGCGCAAACCGCCCAAGCGGACACGCGCTTGCGAATCGGCCCGGATTGAAGGCGATTTTGAAACATCAACCCGCTTTGATAAGGTGCTGTGGTTCGCCCAACTTGCCATCGGACGGGCCAAGGGTAGTAAAGCCAACTACGAGTGTCAAGCCATTTTGTTCGGGGTGATAAATGACGCGAGACAATAAAGTCTTGCAATCGCTGAGGTTGAGCGATGAAAAAACTTAGCCGGTCCTGCTGTTCTAACGAGATGCTGCCGGCCCCCGCGCAGCCACGCCCGGCTCGGGCGAATTCATCATGAAGGCGAACAGATCGGCTACCTGTTCCAGCGTGAGCGTGTTCAGCAGGCCTTCAGGCATCGACGAGGTCTTGCTCGTCTGGACATCTTCAATGTCGGCCGCGGCCAGCTGCACTTTCGTGGCATCGGATTGCAGCACCGTCATGTCGCCGTTAGCGCTTCGGGCGGCAATGCCGGTGTAGGTCTTGCCGCCAGCAATCACGATCTGGCTGGCATATTGATCCGAAACGACCTGGTTAGGGTAGACGATCGATTCGAGGATTTCCTTGCGCTGGAAGCGCTGAGCCACCGTCGTGAGATCGGGGCCAATGCCTTCGCCGCGCCCGTTGAAGCGATGGCACTTGATGCACTGCGCTGTAGTGAATGCCTGAGCCCCGCGCGACGGACTGCCCGATTGCCCTTCTGCACTTTCCAGGTAGCTGGCCAGCTCCTCGTAACTCCACCTGTTTGGCTGCGCTTCCTTGGGCAGTTCGGCCGGCAGTTCGTTGGGGAAAGTCTGGGCGTACCACTTCTGCCAGGCGGCCAGCTGCGCGGTGAGCGCGGTGCCAGGCCGATACGGTGTCTCAGGCCACCAATGCTTTAGCAGATTGGCGGCCAGCTCGCCGCCGCCGTTTTGCATGCGCAAGCCAAGCAGGATCGCGTTGCGGTACGGCTCGGAAGTTTCTGGCCGACGGGAAACTTTGGTCAGCGCCGTGAGCACTTCCTTTGCCGCCTCGCCCTCGACGGTGCGCAGCGAATCGACAAGGATTGGCCAATTTTCTCCGTCAGGGTGCTGCGTGAGGCTCATCGCCACGGGCGCGCGGTGCTGCGGATTATGAAGGTACACGCCGCGCAGATAAGCGAGGGATTGCTCCTCGCCGCTGCTACCGAGCACGGCCACGATGCCCACGCGCAGACGCGCGATCGGCTCGCCCGGCACGCCTTCCAATCGCTGGTCGAGCGCGCGGATTTCCCCGAGCACGTCGGCACCCGGGTTCTCCGGAAGTTTTGCCAGCACGGAGAGTGCCGACGTCGGAAAGTTTTCCCCGGCGGCGAGCACTTGCCGGCGCTCGTCTAAGGTGAAGTTCGTGAAGAAGTCGCGAGCGAAGTTTTCGATGTAGCCTGAAAGGCTGTGGCCGCCCTCGATGCCACGGGCCTCTTCGTAGTAGCGAAGCATGGCGAGCTTATCTTCGGTCCGCCATCCCGCAGTCATGCGGGCCGCGTAGCCAGCGATGTGCAGCTTCTCGGCGGTGGGAATATCGCTTTGAATTTGTCGTGCAAAGGCCCCGGCGGCTTCGGGCGGCTGTAGATAGGCCAGAAGTTTCACCAGCTCGCGGTTGAGCATGGCGTTGCGCGTGGGATATTCGCGCACTAGCTGTTGAGCCAAGCTTGGGGCATCCGCCGGCTGAAGCTCACCGCGAATGAGGCCAAGCTGCGCCACCCGCAGCAAATCGAGAAACAGCGCGTCGCTCATTTCGCCCGGTCTGCGGCCGGGCTCGCTCACCTGCCCGCGCATCATCGCCTCGCAGCGGGCAAGGATTTGTTGGGCAGTCTCTCGAGTTGGATGGGCCACTAATAGTCCCGTGGCCCCTTGCAAGAACGCACTTGGGTCCGCCGCCGCGAGGACTTTGCCCTGCCAGGCATTGGCAGGAGTTTTCTCAAGAGCGCGACGGGCCGAGAAGGCGACGAAGCGATCTGGGTCGGAGAGAAGGCGTACGAGCGCGTCGACCGGCACATCGCTGCCAGGCTGGCTGGCCGCGATGCGATGTGCGATCGCCTCGCAGGCGACGCGGCGGACCCAGGCATCGGAGTCGCCCAGCATTCTGGCGAGCGGCTGCGAAAAACCAGCTTGAGCTTGGGCGCCCATCAAGCGAGCCACACGAACGCGCATGGCCGGATCAGCGTCGCGGGCCAGTCGCTGTAGCAGCTCGGGTGTTGGCGGTGGGCCGAAAAACGTGAGCAAGTCCAAAGCGCGAAGCCGGAGCTTTGGTTGCGAGGCCGGATCGAAAAGCACGCGTTGCAAATCACTTTGCCAACGCTCCCCGAGGCTTCGTTTCACCGTGGCGACGCGCATCCGCGCCCAGTCGCTGTTAAGTTGCGGCTGATGGAGCGCCTGCTCGATGCCCTGGCCGAACTGAATCGCCTGCGGCGGCACAGTGCCGGTCCAGCGCACACGGTAGATGCCGCCGTCGGTGCCGCGGCCGCCCGTCGAGAAGTAAAGCGCTCCGTCCGGCCCCACGTCGAGGCCCGTGACATTAAGCGGCCGGCCCCTGACGAACGTCGAGTATTTGGCGGTGTAGGTTGCGCCGTTGCGCTCGAGCTTTACTGCGTGAATCTGTCCGGTCGCCCAGTCGCCGATGAACAGCGTGTTCTGCAGCCGCACGGGGTACATCACGTGGTCGTAATACACGACACCGGTAGGCGAGCCAGGGCCGATGTTCAGCGTGCCGGGCAAGCTGTCGATGTAGTACTCGGGCCACTTCACCCAGCCGCTGCGCCAGCCCAGCTCCGCGCCCGGCGGCACGTGATTGACGCGCGTGGGCCGATACCATGGAGCGCCGATGTCCCATTCCATATCGGCGTCGTAGGTAAAAAGTTCCCCATCGCCGTTGAAGGCAAAGTCGTAGGGATTGCGGAAGCCGCCGGCTACGATTTCCACAAAGCTCCCGGACAAGTCGGTGCGCAGAATCGTGCCACCCGGTGCCGGCACGCCAACAGCATGCCCGTTCGGATCTTCGTAGCGTGGCTTCACAAGCTCGCCCTCGTACACCGCGCCGTAATTGCTGCGCGGGTCAAATTTAACGTCGGCCTGCGCATGGTTGCCCGAGAGGATGTACAGCAAGCCGTCGGGGCCAAGCCGCACCGTGTGCGGTCCATGTTCGCCAAGTGAACCGCGAAAACGCACAAGCGTGTTCACGCCGTCGCTGCGCCCGTCGCCGTCGTCGTCGCGGATCTGGTACAACGCGCCGCCGTCCGGCCCATCGCCGACCGCATACACCCGCTTGCCCAGCGGCAAAATCCCGTGCACGTTTTTCAGCTCGGTGCAAAAAGGTGTCACCGATTCGAACGCGCCATCCTTGTCGACGTCGCGAATCAAAAGCAGCGGTCCATTCTCTTGCGAAGCAAGGATGTCGCCGCTGGCGTTAAATGCCATCGCGATCAGTGAGCCGGCTTGCTCATCCGTGATGAGCCGCTCGATGGCAAATTCGCGGTCTACAAGGAAGCGCGAGCCTTCGTCGGCGATCACGATCTCGTCGCCCCATGGCAACACGCCGCCAAGCGGGCCGTACGTTTTTGCGGCCAGCCACTCCGAATCGAGCACGTTTGGCTGCATCCAGTTGCCGAAGAG
>DATFGJ010000042.1:0-5097 GCA_035249585.1 Lacipirellulaceae bacterium | reverse complement strand
GCCGCCAATCTCGACGATGAAAACCGGATCCTCGCCTCTCGATCGATCCGACGTCCCGTCGGACTTCGGCTCGAGGCGCACGAGCGTGCCAAACAGCAACCGGCCGCGGACCGTGTTGGGCGAACCCTCTCGAGGATTCAGCTCGACTTCGACCTTGTCGCCCGGCATGAGGGAGCTTCTCGACAAGGTATATCGCTTGGCATTGACTATGTACCAGCCCTGGTATGCGTAACGCGAGAAAGTTTCGGGAGCGATCAAACGGCGAATGGAGTACAAGCAATCGGCGGCCGTCACAGGATCGCCGTTGGACCAGCGGGCATTGTCTCGCAGATGAAATGTGTATGTTCGGCCGTCGTCGGAGATTTCCCATCGCTCAGCCACGCCGGGTTCGGCCGCGTTATCGCTGGCGCGCAAGCGCGTGAGCCCCTCGAAAACGGCCAAAGCGATCCGCCCTTCGGGCTGCCCAGTGATCAGCGCCGGATCGACCGTTGCCACCTCGGTTTCATTGACAAAGGTGAAGTCGGCCGGCGGCAGGCGACTTCCATACACGGCCCAGCCGACGGCAGCCAGGCCGCCGACGAGCATCACAATCAAGAACCAGGTTCGTCCGAACATAAACTCAGCTTACCGGCGCCAATCAATTCGGCCAACGACGATTTACCCACATACCCGCGGACCTTGCCCAGTGCACATCCTCGCGATACCGTCGATTTTATGCCCGAGTTCGCTCATCAGCGCCACAAGCCGCCGCGAGAACTAGTTCGGCCTCGCGAGATAGTGCTTGTCTGCGCGCCGATGCGAAGTAACGTCAACCTATCGCGAATTGCGCGCGTCGCTGCATGCTGCGGGCTGGAGCGGATCATCTGCATCGGCACTGCCAAACTGGACCGCAAGATTGCCCGCGATAGCGTGGATACTCTTCACGTCGAAACTCATCGCTCGCTGGCGCCGGTGTTGGAAAAGCTGAAACAGGAAGGGAACCGATTGGTCGGCCTGGAGCAGACGAGCAATTCGCAGAACTTGCACCAGTATCAATTCGCGCGCCGTAGCGCGCTGGTGATGGGCAATGAACGCACGGGCTTGGCCGACGACATATTGGCGAAACTCGACGATGTCGTGGAAATTCCTGTTTGGGGTCTGCCGTTCAGCTATAACGTTGCCAGCGCGGCGACCATGGCACTTTACGAATATTGCCGGCAGTTTCCCGATGGATGAGTTAGGCGGGCATTATCCAACCTGCGCTGTGTTCGATCGCGGCATAACGATCGTCCGGCCGACGAGCTTGCCGGCGAGAATCTTCTGGACGCGATCGGGCAACTCGTCGAGAGTGATTTCGTGCGCAATGTCGTTGAGCCGCTCGACGCGCCATGGCCCAGCCAGTTTTTGCCACATTTCGACCCGCTGCGGGCGCGGGCATTTGGCCGAATCGATTCCCGCAAGCGTCACGCCGCGCAGGATGAAGGGGTACACGGTGAGCTGTAGCTCGGCGCCCGCGACCAGCCCGCAAGCGGCCACGCAGCCGCGATGCTCGATCGAGCGCAGGATCGTAGCCAGTGGGCTGCCGCCGACGGTATCGACGGCGGCGGCCCATCGCGACGCGAGCAGCGGCCGGTCGCTTTTATCGGTCACGTCGTCGCGCCCCAGGATTTCCTCCGCGCCGAGTCGGCGAAGCCAATCTTCTTGCTCGCGCTTGCCGGTGACCGCTTCGACTTTATAGCCCAGCTTCGCGAGAATCGCGACGGCGAGCGAGCCCACGCCGCCTGTTGCGCCGGTGACGATCACCGGTCCGCGATCGGGTTGTATGCCGCGCTCAACGATCGCCGTGACGCACTGTGCGGCGGTGAATCCGGCCGTGCCGTAGGCCATCGCATCGCGAAGAGATAAGTCGGCGGGGAGTTTTACAATCCAATCGGCCGGCACGCGCGCGTATGCAGCAAAGCCGCCCCAATGGCCGGCGCCGAGCTCATACCCAGTAACAAGAACTTCGTCGCCGGGGCGAAAGCTGTCGGATGCGCTTTCGATCACGACGCCGGCGCAATCGATCCCCGGCACATGCGGAAACGTGCGAACGACGCCCGGATGCCCCTGGCAGGCAAGGGCATCTTTGTAATTCAACGATGAATAGGCGACGCGAATCAATACGTCGCCGTCTGGCAGCTGGTCCTGCGTAATCGCCTCGACGCTCGCTGAAATACTTCCAGCCTCGGTGCGCCTGACGAGATAGCAGGGAAACGGCGTTGAGGTTGGCAGAGATAAAACCAAGGCGGCACTATTAGTTGCTTAGTAGAAGGCGCTTCAGCACCCTCTCCCTTTGGGAGAGGGCAGGGTGAGAGTGCATTGCATTCCGGCGTTTTTCCCTCACCCCGACCCTCTCCCGGAGGGAGAGGGAGTGTCTTACTTCAGATCAATCGGCAGCTCGTCGATTTTGGCCGCCAGGATAAAATCGTTCTCCGACAGGCCGCCGATGGCGTGCGTCCAAAGCTCGACCGACACGTTGCGATAACCTTCAATGTGCAGATCGGGATGATGGCCATCATCCTCGGCAAGTTCCGCACAACGGTTGAAGAACTTAATGCCGGCCATGAAATTCTTGACTTTCCAATCCTTGCGGATCCGCTGGCCATCGTGCGTGAGGCGCCAGCCATTGAGTTGTTTGAGTTGTGATTTGGCTTCCTCCGGCGAATACGGTTCGACGCCCCCCTCGCACGGCGCGCACTTCTTCTTGACCAACTCGGCCGGTGATTGTGGCGATTGAACGGCCATGGAAACCTCCGTTTGTTCAGAATGGCAAGAAATGTTCGGCTTCCCTTGAACAATTATCCGCTGCGTGCGTATTACGTCAAACGGCGTCGGCAATCGGCGGGATTGCACGATCGACGATGACTGCGGAGCGTGGCGCCTCGAGTACCGGCCTCGGACGATCACCAGCCATACGCATGGCAGGCTCCTGCAATTAGAAAGCCGGCGAAAATCGCCACGCACGCCAGCGAGATCACTTTGTCTATCGGGATGAGCATTGCGGTAAACGTCGTGAGAGTGCATGCGGCCACGTAGACGCGAACAGCAGCGCTCTCGAAATCAGCCGCGAGCCAGGCGACCGTGAATGTCGCAAAGGCGACCGCAGCGGCAGTGCGGCGGCCGAAGCGCACTGCCAGCGTGCGGTGGCCGGCCGCCTTATCGGCCTCGTAGTCGGCTGCCGTCGCCAGGGCATGCACGCCGCAAACGCATAATGCCAACAGGTAGAATCGCAGCGGCATTGTGCTCGGGTCCCGACCGAGGCTATAACCCATCGCGAGCGGCAACAGAAAATACCCCAGTCCATTGGCGAGCGAATCAAGCGGCGGACGCTCCTTGAGTCGCACTGGCGGGACCGAATACAGCCAGGCGGCAACGACGAGGCAGACCGTGGCCGCAAGGTTGTATGCGTTCCGAGTTGCGGCGGCTGCCAGCAGTACGATTGGCACCATCAAAACCGCGGCGCGCCAAACTAGAGGCCGATCTGCATCGCCTAGAGTAGCGCCCCAGACGGCACGCCTGCGCCGAGAACGGCGGTCCGATTCGTGATCATATAGATCGTTCAGCCCGCAGCCGATGAGATTCATCGGCAGCGTGAGCGATGCCATCTGGATGATAGCGGCAATGCTCAGCGGCGCGTCAGCCGCGTGGAGGCCGAGGTAGTACACCAGCGGCAATACAGGCCAGACAATCGGCCGGCTGACTTGGATGAGAAATACCAGGCGGCGCATTGTCGGTTTCCGCCGCGTCTACCATTCCAGCACTGGCGGCAGGTATTTATTGACTAGCTGCTCGTAGTAAGGACGCAGCGCGTTCCAGTCCGGCGGCTCGGGCGATTTCGAATAGAGGTCGAACGGATTGAACGCCTGCACCCAGTGAAGCATCTGCCGGTCGTGATCATCGCACAGGTGGTCGTACTGGCCTTCGCGGTGCCATGCGTAGAAGGAATGAAACCGGATCATGTACAGCGCCGGCTCCGGCAGGTAAGGCTTCATCCGCTGGTACATGTATTCGTCGTGCCCCCACGACAGCTCCACATTCCGCAGCCCGCAACCTTCACGGTAAATGCCGGCGATTGAATTAAACCGCGGATCGACGGCGTCGGAGTTCTCGGCGAAGAACTCGCTGTACACGATGCGGTCGCTGAACGCGCAGCCGACTGGAAACGTGTCGCCCACAACGGCCCATTGCGGCTCGCCGAACAGACACAGCACCTTGCCCAGATCGTGAATCAGCCCGGTGAGGACAAACCAATCCGGATGGCCGGCCGCGCGGATTGCTTCGGAGGTCTGCAACAGGTGCTGCATTTGCGAGAGGTCGATGTCCGGGTCCGAATCATCCACGAGCGTGTTGAGATAATCGAGCGCCTCGAAGATGCTCATTTGCTTTCGTTTGAACGGCAAGAATTCGCGTTTCTTCGCGCGCACGAAGTCATATGTCTGATGGCGATGGTTCTGGCGATAGAACTCGCGCACGGTATCGCGGGCCGGATTATCGTAGTTGCGATAATCCTCGCGGGCCTTCGCCGCTGGCTCCGGATAGACGGCGCCCATGATGAACTCTTCCCAGGCTTCGCCAGCGGCGGCATCAATTGGCTTGTTGATTTCAGTTGTCATAACTGTTTATTCCTCTTCCTCGCGCAGCTTGGCAAGCACACTATAGTCTTCCAGCGTCGTCGTGTCGCCGACAGTTTCTTTGCCGGAGGCGATATCGCGCAGCAGGCGGCGCATGATCTTGCCGCTGCGTGTTTTCGGCAACGCGGCGGTAAAGCGGATGTCGTCGGGTTGAGCCAGGGCGCCGATTTCGTGGCGGACGTGCTTCTTGAGTTCTTCGCGCAACGTGTCGGATGCCTCCCCGCTGCGGAGCGTGATGAACACGGCTACTGCCTCGCCTTTGAGGTCGTCAGGCCGGCCGACGGCCGCCGCTTCCGCCACATTGGGATGCGACACCAAAGCACTCTCGATCTCGATCGTGCTCAGCCGATGGCCCGACACATTGAGCACATCGTCGATGCGGCCCATGATCCAGTAGTAGCCATCATCGTCGCAGCGTGCGTTGTCACCGGCCAGGTATTTGCCCGGC
>DATFGJ010000041.1:0-3764 GCA_035249585.1 Lacipirellulaceae bacterium | reverse complement strand
CACGATGAGGTTATTCGTATTCAAAACCGCCCCGGACCCGGTCGCCGTGTCAAAACCCGATACAACCGCGTATCCGATGCCTGTCAGCTGCGATCCGATGGTGGCCACGTCGGAATTGACAACGCTCGACGGCGTGATCGTAAACCGCCCGATGTTGTCGACGCCAATTACCGGATCGGCGCCGGCCGTCTGCGGCGGGCTCGGCGAGACGCTGCCGCTGGAGCTGATCGCCGCGCGCGCCGATTGAACGGCAGAAAGTGCCAACAGTAGAGCAAATATCTGGCGCGAAAAAGATGGAACGGCAACGCCTGCTAAACGCGAGCACATGATGCAATACTCCCGGGTGATACGCGCATTATCGTTTCCGCCGGAAATAGGATCAACATCAGTAGCCCGAAGCGCAAGCG
The DNA here is from genome assembly GCA_035249585.1 of Lacipirellulaceae bacterium. Lineage (GTDB taxonomy): Bacteria > Planctomycetota > Planctomycetia > Pirellulales > Lacipirellulaceae > JABDGM01. The sequence goes on along the minus strand of DATFGJ010000041.1, from coordinate 3,357 downwards.
AGGGCCCAAGGAACTCCTTCGCTTACGCTTCGGGCTAGTGTTTGCTGGCACGCACGCCTGAATTTACGCCCGCGCAAGTGCGCGGCGGCGGCCGTTGGAGGCCGGCTGCATTGGCGTGCGCGCGGCGGCCATGATCCGGAAATTGCCTTGGCCCAACAAATCGTCGACGCGCCGGCGCAGCTCGGGATCGAGCGATACGCCGCTTTTCGGGCAATCGATCATGACGCAGCCGCCGTCAGCCAGCTCCAGGCGCAGTCGCAGCGGCTTGGTGCCCGGGTAGCCGCGCACGATCTCACGCAGCTTAGGCAGCATATCGGCGCCATTCACGTCCTCGCGCACGCGAATCACGACGCCGCTCGAGAACCGCGTGGACAGCTCTTCAAGCGGGATCAGCTCCTGCACGATGAGATTGATTTCGTCGGCACCCGGCCGGCGAGCGATCGTCGCGCGCAACGCGAGGATCGAGTCGGCCTTTACCATATGGCCGAACTCCGCGAATTGCTCAGGCCAGAGGATGCAGCGCACGATGCCTTCGAAATCTTCGAGGTCCCACATCGCATACTTGGTGTTCGTGCTGCCGGGGCGAGGATTCTTGGTGTGCGAATACTTCACAGCGGCCAGCATTCCGCCCAGAAGCACTTCCGTGCGCGCTTCCAGCTTCGCCAGCTGCGAACTCGTGTGCGTGCAGAAAGTCCGCAGCGTTGTTTCGTGTTCGGCCAGAGGATGGCTCGACAGATAGAAGCCGAGCACTTCTTTTTCCATGGCCAGCCGTTCTTTATCGCCGAACTCCGGCAACGGCGGAAGCGCGGCCGTGGCCGGTGCCGATGTTTCCTCGTCGCCATCCTGGAACAACCCGCGCTGGCCGCTGCGGCGATCGGCCAGCACCGCGGCGCCGCTTTGCATGGCGCGGTCGATGGCCGCCATTAATTGCGAACGATGCCCGCCCAGCGAATCCATCGCGCCGGCTTTCACTAAAGTTTCAATGGTCGACCGTCCGCAGGCTTGCGGGTCAACGCGTTCGCAGAAATCGAACAGGCTGGCAAACGGCCCGCCTGCTTTGCGCGCCGCGACGATCGCCTCCGCCGCGCCGCTGCCGCAGCCTTTGATGGCACTGAGGCCAAACAGAATTTTGCCCGCAGAAACGGCGAAGTCGACCTCCGAGCGGTTCACGTCGGGCGGCACCACGTCGACGCCCATCCGCTGGCAATCTTCCAGGTGCTCGACGAGTGAATCCTTGCTCTTGAAGTTGCGCCCCGGGATATCGCCGGACAACAGCGCCGCCATGAACTCAACCGGGTAGTGCGCCTTCAAGTACGCGGTCTGGTATGCGATCAGCGCGTATGCCGTGCTGTGCGATTTATTGAAGCCGTAGCCGGCGAAGTTTTCGATCTGGCTGAACAGCTCTTCGGCTTTGCGCTTGTCGAGCCCGCGCTCTCGCGCGCCGTCTACAAATTCCTCGCGGAATTTGGCGATAATCGGCAGCTTCTTCTTACTGATCGCCTTGATGCAGCTATAGGCGTCCGCCAGCTCGATGCCGCCCACCAGATTGAGAATCCGCATCACTTGCTCTTGGTAGACCATCACGCCGTGTGTCTCTTCGAGCACTTCTTTGGTGACCGGATGCGGATACACGGCCGATTTGCGGCCGTGCTTGACCTCGATGTAGTCGTCCACGAGGCCGCCTTCGAGCGGGCCCGGCCGGTAGAGCGCGTTGGTGGCGATGATGTCGCGGAAATGATCAGGCTTCATTCGCTGCAACAGATCGCGGATGCCGCCGCTTTCGAGCTGGAAGATGCCCTTGGTCTCGCCGCGGCAGAGCAGGGCGAACGTTTCCCCGTCATCAAGCGGAAATTTTTGCGGATCGATCTGATCGCCGCGCGACTGCGCGATCAGCTGCACCGCCTTGGCGAGGATTGTGAGGTTGCGCAGGCCCAGAAAATCCATCTTCAAGAGGCCGGCGCGCTCGACGTCGCCCATCGCCCACTGCGTGATGACTTCCGTCTTGCCCTTCACGAGCTGCAGGGGAACGTATTGCCCGACCGGCCGCTCGGCGATCACGACCGCGGCGGCATGCGTGCCCACGTTCCGCGCCAGGCCCTCGATTTTCATCGCCAGGTCGATGAGCTCGCGAATTTCGCCGTCCGAGTCGTAGGCTTTGCGCAGGTCATCGCTCTGCCGCAGCGCATCCTGGAGCGTGATGCCCAGTTGATCGGGCACCATGGCCACGACCTGATCGACGCGAAAGATCGGCATGCCGAGCGTCCGGCCCACGTCGCGAATCGCGGCCCGGGCGGCCAGCGTGCCGAACGTGCCGATCTGCGCGACGTTCGCCTCGCCGTACTTGTCCTTGACGTACTGAATCACCTCGCCGCGCCGCTCCTTGCAGAAGTCGATGTCGATGTCGGGCGCTTCGCGGCGGTTCTCGTCCAGGAAGCGCTCGAACAACAGGCCGTAGTGCAGCGGGCACACGTGGCTGATCCGCAGCGCGTAGCACACGAGCGAGCCGACGCCCGAACCGCGCGCGGTGCAGGGGATACCGTTCTCGGCGGCATAGCGCACGAAATCCCACACGATAAGGAAGTAATCGCAGAAGCCCAGCTTGTCGATGACTTCCAGCTCGCGATCGAGCCGCTTGCGCACATCCTCCGCGAGAACTCCCGACGATGGATCGTCATTCTGCCAACGCCGCGGATTGCCGGAATATCGTTCGCGCAGTCCAATTTCGCACAACTCGCGCAAATACGCGCTTGTCGTCTTCGCAGCAGGCGGCGCGAACGAGGGAAAGTGCCGCTTGCCGAGTTCCAACTGCAAATCAACGCCGTCGGCGATTTGCTGCGTGCGGGCGACTGCGTCTTCGTGCCCCGCAAACGCCGCGTACATCTCCTCCGGGCTGCGCAGATAAAACTGGTCGCCCTCCATGCGCATGCGGTTCGTGTCCGTGCGGAACTTGCCCGTGTTGATGCACAACAAAACATCCTGCGCGACCGCGTCCTCGCGCCGGACGTAATGGGCGTCGCACGTGGCCACGCTCGCGAGCCCCATCCGTTTCGCCAGCGCCAGCGACAACTCCATCGCCTGCCGCTGCAGATCGAGCCCGTTATTTTGAATCTCAATAAAGTATCGGTCGCCAAAAACGCGATGAAACCAGGTCGCCAGCTCCTCGCCGCGCGCAAGCGCTTCGTCGGCCGTGTTGCCCGCCAAAAGTGTGCGGCTCAACTCGCCGGAGACGCAGCCGCTGAGACAGATAAGCCCCTCGTGATGAGCGGCCAGCAGCTCGCGATCGATGCGGGGCTTGTGATAGAACCCCTCCAAAAAAGCCTTGCTGGAAAGCTGCACCAGGTTTTCAAAACCGGTGCG
>DATFGJ010000040.1:0-2938 GCA_035249585.1 Lacipirellulaceae bacterium | reverse complement strand
GGCCGCATCCGCGAAACGCTCGCGGAGCTGGGCATTGCCGATCGCACGATCATTATTTTTACTTCCGACAACGGAGGTAGAATCCCGACCACGTCGAACGTTCCGCTGCGAGCCGGCAAAGGGTCGTGTTATGAGGGCGGCGTACGAGTGCCTCTTATCGTATTTTGGCCAGGCGCCACCCCGCCCGGCAGCGCGTGCGACACGCCGGTCATTACGATGGATTTGTTTCCGACCATTTTGGAAATGCTCGGCCGGACACTCGATGCGGATGCAATCTGCGATGGCGTGAGCCTGGTGACATTATTGCGGCAAACAGGCACTCTCGCGGAGCGATCGCTGTTCTGGCACTATCCCCACTATCAGCATTACCAAATGGAGGGCACAACGCCGTACGGCGCGATCCGTCGCGGCGAGTACAAGCTCATTGAGTTTTACGACGATTTCCGAGTTGAGCTATACAACGTATACGACGACGTCGGCGAGCAGAACAATCTGGCTGCCTCAGAGCCTGGGCGGGTGAAGTCACTGCGCGAGGAACTACACGCGTGGCGAAACGCCGTAGATGCCCAAATGCCGGCGCCCAACCCAAATCATGATCCAACGAAACCGGAGGACACGAGAAACCTTCGCCAATAGCTTGTTTGCCGCGTCCCGACCTCCGGTCGGATCTCACTTGTCTTTATTTCGGTTGGTGCGGCGTGTCAGCCGGCGAGACCGCGACACCAATAAAATCCAACGTTTTGGAAATACATGACCGCACTCCTGAAAACCATCGCGCTGTTCGCTTCCATGACGCGCATCGCGGTCGCCGCTGAAGATATCGTGATCGCCGATTTTGAAGACGATTCCTACGCGCCATGGACGGTCACGGGCGAGGCGTTTGGCACCGGCCCGGCGCGCGGGACGCTGCCAGGGCAGATGCATGTGGATGGCTTCCGCGGAAAGGCGCTGGCGAATTCGTTCGTGAGCGGCGACGACACAACGGGCATCCTCGCGTCGCCCGAGTTTCGCATTGCGCGGAATTACATGACGTTCCTTATTGGTGGCGGAAAGGACGAAGAGAAACTTGCACTGCAATTGCTCGTGGATGGAAATGTAGTCCGAAGCGCGACCGGACCAAACGAAAAACCCGGCGGCAGCGAGGTGCTGGCGCTCGAGTTCTGGGATGTCTCCGAGTTCGCGGGCAAGGCGGCCACGCTGCGCATTGTGGACAATGCGACGGGCGGCTGGGGGCACATCAATGTGGACCACATTGTGCAGACTGACACGAAGCCAAAGGGATTCGTGAAAGACGCCGAGCGCGCGTTCACGGCGCCCGCGCGCTACCTGCACATTCCCATTAAAAACGGAGCGCCAAAGCGCGTCGTGACATTGTTGGTGGACGGCAAGCCAGCTGTGCGCAACGACATCGAACTCGCTGACGGCAAACCCGACTGGTGGGCCCCGATGGATGTGAGCGCATGGCGCGGAAAACAGCTCGCGCTGCGCGTGGACAAGTTGCACGAGGACTCCAATGCGCTTGGCGCCATCGAGCAAAGCGACACATTGAAGGATGCCGAGAATCTTTACCGCGAGCCGCTGCGCGGGCAGTTCCATTTCTCGCCACGTCGCGGATGGAATAACGACCCGAACGGCCTCGTGTTTTACAACGGCGAGTATCACCTGTTTTTCCAGCACAATCCATACGGCTGGGCGTGGGGCAATATGCATTGGGGTCATGCAGTCAGCCGTGACCTGGTGCATTGGGAGGAACAGGGCGACAAGCTTTTGCCCGACGACATGGGCCCGATGTTCAGCGGCAGCGCGGTCGTGGATTGGAAAAACTCGAGCGGCTTCGGCACGCGCGGCAAGCCACCCATGGTCCTGTTCTACACGGCCGCGGGAAATCCGACAGTGCAGTGCATCGCCTACAGCACCGATGGACGCAGCTTTACGAAATACAGCGGCAACCCCGTTTTGAAACAAATAACCGCCGGCAATCGGGACCCCAAAGTCATCTGGCATGGGCCGACGCAAAAGTGGGTCATGGTGCTTTACGTCGAGCTTGAAGGTGTGCACACCATTCACTTCTTCACTTCGACCAATCTCAAGGATTGGACATTCGCCAGCAAAACCGACGGCTTTTTCGAATGCCCGGATCTTTTCGACCTGCCGGTGGACGGCGACGCGTCGCGAAAGAAGTGGGTGCTTCTCGGCGCGAGCAGCGAATATCGCGTCGGCCTATTCGACGGCGCGAAGTTCATTTCCGAGTCGCCGAAGCTGCCCGGCCACCGCGGCAAAGGTTTTTACGCCGCCCAGTCGTTCAGCGACGTACCCGACGGACGTCGGATACTCATCGGCTGGTTCCAGACCGAGACGAAGGGTATGCCCTTCAACCAATCGATGACTATCCCGCTCGAGCTGGGCCTCACACAGACCGATGAGGGTCCGCGCATGACCTATACGCCGGCGAGAGAACTCGAAGTCCTGCGCGCCAAGACACATCGTTTCGACCCCATGTCGCTCAGGCCAGGCGACGAGAACCCGCTCGACGAGATCCGCGCCGAGCTCGTCGAGGTGCGCGTTGAATTTGAGCCCATCGACGCTACCGAAGTCGTGTTCAACATCCGCGATGTGATGGTTATCTACCATCCCAAGGAGCAGGAGCTCTCTGTGGCCGGTCATCGGGCACCCGCGCCGCTGCGGAATGGAAAACAGCGGCTCACGATCTTCTGCGACCGGACGGGCGGCGAAGTCTTTGCCAGCGATGGTCTCTGCTACGTGCCCATGCCCTTCAACATGAACCCGGAGAACCGCAGGATTTTCTGCGAGACGCGCGGTGGAGTGGTAAAAGTCAATTCGCTGGAAGTGCATGGGCTCCGGCCGGCGTGGAAGGCCAGATGAAGGCCGGAAGCGAGCCGCCTATCGTGGTGTGCCCGCGGATTCTAAGCGAGTCGCA
>DATFGJ010000039.1:0-5389 GCA_035249585.1 Lacipirellulaceae bacterium | reverse complement strand
GCAGGGGGCTGTTTCGATTCGGCTGGTGGCGCGTCCTGTTCCTTCTTCTTCTGATGATACTGCAGCAAGTCGCCAAAGGAGCGCATGAACTCCTTGCCTTCCTCCATTTCCTTGGTGATCGGCACTTTTACTTTCGGAGCGCGCTTTTCGTAGGCGCCGGTTCGCGGCTGCTGCCGCGGGGCGTCGCGGCGGCCGCGTCCCTGACCCTGCTGCTTGGCCGGCCGGCGCTGCGGCCTGGGATTTCTCGCGACCGGCGCTGCTGAACTTTCAGCCGGCGCGGTTTGCGCGGCCGGTTGCGGAGCCGGTCGGCCGCGGCGCGGCTTGCGCTTGTTTTCTGGTTTGGCTCGCTCGGTGCCCGGCGGAATCATCGTCAGGGCCACGCGCCGCCGCTCGCGATCGATCGTGGCCACCCACACGCGCACCTGGTCACCCACCGCGATGACATCATGAGGATCTCGAACGTAGCCGGCGCTGAGCTGGCTGATGTGCACCAGCCCGCTGTCAGAAAGGCCGACATCCACAAATGCGCCGAAGTCGACCACGTTGAGTACCGTGCCGCGCAGCTCCATGCCTTGCTGCAGGTCGTCGAATTTCACCACATCCTTGCGGAAGATCGGCGGCGGCAAGTCTTCGCGCGGGTCGCGGCCCGGTTTGCACAATGCTTCGATGATGTCGTCAAGTGTCAGCCGACCCACCCCAAGCTCCGCCGCCAGCGCTTGCCGATCCAGCGGTGCGACAAGCTCACGAATGCGAGCGGTCGTCTCCGGCCGCGAAACCGTCGCCACATCAACGCCCAACTTGGCCAAAAGCCGCTCGGCCACTGCATAATTTTCGGGGTGAATCCAAGTACCATCGAGCGGGTTGTCGCCGCCGATGATTTTCAAGAAACCAGCCGCCTGCACGAACGTTGCATCTCCCAACCCGTTCACTTCGAGTATCTGCCGCCGATTGCGAAACGGTCCGTGCTGCTGTCGATGTTCGTAGATGCGCCGCGCTGTAAGCTGGTTCATGCCGGAAACGTATCGCAACAACGGTGTACTGGCGCTATTCAGCTCGACGCCCACGAAGCTCACACAAGATTGCACCACGTCATCAAGCGTGTCGCGCAAGTGCTTGGCCCGTGCGTCGTGCTGATACAACCCGACGCCGATGCTGGCTGGGTCGATCTTTACCAGTTCGCTGAGCGGGTCCTGCAGCCGGCGGCGAATCGAAATGGCACTGCGCTGGATGGCGTCGCACTCTGGAAACTCCTCGCGGCCGATTTCGCTGGTGGAATACACACTGGCCCCCGCCTCGTTTACCACGACATAGTGCACATCGCGGTCTTTCAATTCGTTGCCGATCACGTCTGCCACGAGCTGTTCGGTCTGACGGCAGGCGGTGCCGTTGCCGATGGCGATGACATTTGCGTTGTGTTGATGAATCAGCTCGACAAGCTTCGCGCGGGCCGCCGCCTTCTGCTCGTCGCTGCCGACGACGTAAATCACATCGTGCGCGAGCATGCCGCCGAATTCGTCGAGCGCGGCCAGCTTGCAGCCGTTCTTGTAGCCAGGGTCGACGGCCATCACGCGTTTGCCGGGCAGCGGCGGCTGCAGCAGCAGCTTGCGCAGGTTGCGGGCAAATACTTCGACGGCGTGCGTTTCCGCTTTTTCGGTAAGCTCGCGGCGTGCCTCGCGCTCCAGGCTGGGAAGAATCAGCCGCGCGAGTGCGTCCTTCACGCAGCCGATCAAAAAATCTTTATGTGCATGCTCGGCCGGCACAAGTTCTTCGATCGCCAGCTGCTCGACGGCGGCCGTGTCGGCATCGATGCGCACGCGGAGTATTTTGGCCCGCTCGCCGCGATTGATGGCCAGCACGCGATGTGGCGGAATGCGGTGCAGAGGCTCGCGAAAATCCAAGTAATCGTGGAACTGCTGGTTCTTCTTTTCGTTATCTTCAACTTTGGCGCTGACGAGCTTGCCCGTCTTGCGATACAGCTTGCGAACGCGCTGGCGAACTTCGGCGTTCTCGCTGAACTCCTCGGCCAGGATGTGGCCAGCTCCCAACAACGCCGTGGCCGCGTCTGGGATGCCCTTATCGGTGTTCACGAAATCGGCTGCCCGGGCATCCAGATCGGCAGCCGCTTTTTCCTGGCGGACAATCTCGTTAGCGAGCGGCGCGAGTCCCTGCTCGCGGGCCTTTGTGGCGAGCGTTTGCTTCTTCGGCCGGAAGGGCAAGTACAAATCTTCCAGCCGCTTCACGCTGTCGGCGCGCGCGATTTGCAGGCGCAGCTCGTCGGTGAGTGCGTGCTGCGATTCAATCGACCGCAGGATCGTGTGCTTCCGCTCTTCCATTTGGCGCAGCTTCGAAATGCTTGCGCGAATTCGGCCGACCTGCTCTTCGTCGAGACCGCCCGTTTCGTCGCGGCGGTAGCGCGTGATGAACGGCACGGTGTTGCCGTCGTCCAACAGCGCGATCGTGCGTTCGATCGCGTTCTGATCAATGCCGAGCTCACGCGTCAGGCGGCTGTAGTCGATCGCGGTCGCGGATGCCATGAGACGAGCCGATTCAGGGGCCGAACGATGAGCCGCGCCGCTGCCGGCTTGGGAGCGCGGCAAGCGCGTACGGGCCAGCGAGAGGGACCGGCGATGGTGAATGCAGCATTTTATTTACAGTTCGTTGGAAAGCGTAATGCGTGCATGCCAAATTCACGCAGTAATCCGGCCTCCCGTTGGTCGGCCTACGTTAGATCGTGTTAAGGGCCCAATACTTGGATCGAGCAGCTGCCAGGGTTCCGTCCGTCGAGCGATGCACAACGTAAACGCCGGAAATTGTGGTGTTTACGGTGCAAGCTGTCAAGTTTCGCATGGAAACACGTGATCCGACTAGTTAAGGCGTCATGGCTGGGTGGCTGGGGCAACGTCGCAGTGATGTGCCGAGTATACTGGGGCGGCGCTGCGCTGTGCCCAGCCATCCTTCGAATAGTCCGACTTAAAACGATATTTCCCCGCCAGCATTCGACGAGCAACCGCCCTATTTTGACATTTTCTGGCAATTCTTGCTATGTGTCGCTGTCATGAGAGCGGCACTTAACGAAAAAAAGCGTGCAGTCACGAAATTAGACGAATTCCTTACCTGCCGAACGGCCGATCTAAGGCGCACCCGAACGCTCGCCAAGCGCGGCTGCGCGGCAAGATGCTGTGCGGTTGGTTCGGCGCCTTTCCCCCCAACGGAATGTAAGGAAGCATCCATGGCTCGCACAAACTTGCGGATCTATCGTGGCCCGGCCGACAAAATGACAGCAGTTCGACCCGCTAGCACGAGCCCCACGATCACCGTGAACGTTGGCGAAGTATTGCCGCTCTTGGCCGACGCCGTCGCCAGCAAGCGTACGTGGCTTTCCGATTTCGAAAATGACGAGATGACGATCTCGGCCGACCTGTACGAAGTTCTCCTGGCATACAAGTATTATCGCCACCCGGCGGCGTAAGCGCCCGTCACACTAGCCCGAAGCGCAAGCGAGGAAATGTTCGTTTGTCCCTCGCTTGCGCTTCGGGCTAATATCTTTATCGGCCATGAGGCGAGATGAGCGATAACGGCGATATTCGGCCCGCCAATCCGGACGGCGCCGCTCCGAAAAAAAATAGCACGCAACTCGTCGATCTGATTCGCCGCCTGCGGCATGCGGCGGATCGCCTGCCAGTAAGCCGCACGGCCCATGAAGACGTGCGCATTCTCAGCCAAACGCTGCGGGAACTGCGACGGGCGTTCACGGTGTTCGCGCCGTATCGGTCGCAGCGTAAGGCAACGATCTTCGGCTCGGCGCGCACGCCTCGCGACGCGCCGGCGTATCAGCAAACCGTGCGGCTGGGTCAACTGCTAGTGCAAAACGGCTGGTTCGTTGTCACCGGGGCGGCCACCGGAATCATGGAGGCTGGTCATCGCGGTGCCGGGCGCGATCGCTCGATGGGCCTCAACATCATGCTGCCCTTCGAGCAAGAGGCGAACGAAGTCATCCGCGGCGACGGCAAACTCGTGACGATGAAATACTTCTTCACGCGCAAACTGATGTTCGTGAAGGAGTGCGACGCCGTGGTTTGCCTGCCCGGCGGTTTTGGCACAATGGATGAAGCTTTCGAGGTGCTCACGCTGTTGCAAACGGGCAAGCGAGAGTTGATGCCGCTTGTGTTTCTCGACGCGCCTGGCGGGCGCTTCTGGCAGAACTGGCTCGATTACATTCGCGGCAACTTGCTCGAAGGCGGCATGATCTCGCCTGACGACCTCTCACTTTTTCGCGTCACCGACAGCGTGGATGAAGCGATCGCGGACATTTTGCGATTCTACCGCGTGTTTCATAGCATGGAATATATTCAGAATCGGCTTGTGCTGCGATTGCAACAGCCGATTGACGCGCCGCATATGAATTCGCTGCGGCAGGAGTTTACGGACATTTTGACCGACGGCGACTTCCGTCAGGGGGGCGCGATTGCGGGCGAGTCGCCACGGCCGGAGTTGGCCGCGCTCTCCAGGCTGACCTTCCATTTCAACCGCCGCAGCTTAGGCCGCTTGCGGCAGCTGATCGATGCGATAAACCGCGGCGATTCCGTACCATGCGCGGCATGATCAGCGGTTGCTGAGGATGCGGTGCGGGAACTCATGCTTACGCCGCCGACTTCGGCGGATCCGACACCCGGCAAGTGCCGACTGCCCCAGTCGAGCCGTTCGGTGAAGGCATGCTACCATCCTGTCTTGCCACACCGTTAGTAATCCCGCAGGACTTCCTCTGCGGCATTCTTGCCGCATGCGCCCAAAACGCCGCCGCCCGGGTGGCTTGCCGCGCCGCACAGATATAGGCCGCGAATCGGCGTGCGATGATCGGCCCATCCAGCCACCGGGCGGAAGCAGAAAAGCTGGTGTGCGCTCATCGCGCCCTGCATGATATTGCCGCCCGTAATGCCGAATGTGCGCTCCAAATCGAGCGGAGATAGAATCTGGCGGTGCTCGATCGCGCTGGGCACGTTGGGCGCGTATTCTGCCAGCACCTCGATGCAGCGGTCGGCAAAGCGTTCCTTGATGTCGTCCCAGGAGGCGGGTGACGAAACCCCCGGCGGAGCCGAGGGCTGACGGTCAAACGAAATGGGACCGTTCATTGTGAGTTTGTACGGCGCGTATTGCACGAAGATGCTGAGAAGGTGCTTGCCCGACGGGGCGATGGTGCGGTCGACGCTCGTGGCCATGGTCATTTCCAGGATTGGCCGCTCGCTGGGCTGGCCGTATTTGGCATCGTCATAGGCGCGCTCCAAATAATCAAGCGAAGGGCCGATATGCATCGTGCCGTGATGATGCGGGCCAACGCCGTCGCCCGGCATACAGGTGAACTTCGGCGGCTCGGCGAGCGCGAGATTGATTT
>DATFGJ010000038.1:0-7365 GCA_035249585.1 Lacipirellulaceae bacterium | reverse complement strand
TGGGCGGCATGATGTAGTAAATAGCTGTTAGCCGTTAGCTATTAGCTTTCTCGCTAACAGCTAAAAGCTAATAGCTAACAGCCCCCCGTCGCGACAAAAATTCGGCTGCGAAACCAAGCAGATTTCCAAATCAATAGATATAGCGAAAGGAATTACACACATGGCCAAAATCAAATTACGTCCGCTGGATGATCGCGTCGTTGTCGAGCCGCTCGAGGCGGAAGAAATGACGGCCGGTGGCATCGTGCTGCCCGATGCAGCGCAAGAGAAACCGCAGCGCGGCAAGGTCGTCGCCGTCGGGCCTGGCAAGCTGCTCGACAGCGGCAACCGCGGCGAGCTTTCCGTCGGCGTTGGCGACGAAGTCATCTTCGGCAAATACGGCGGCTCGGAAGTTGAAGTCAACGGCGAAGAGTACAAGATCCTCCGCGAGAGTGATATTCTCGCGAAGGTTGTTTGAAGCGAGTCAATTCAGTCTCACGCAGAGGCGCAGAGTTCGCAGAGGAATTAGGGCACGTTTAGAAAAGTCAAAATTGATCGAGGTAAGTAGCGTTGAAGAATCAGAACGATCATTCTAGCTCTGCGTCCTCTGCGCCTCTGCGTGAGATTTATTTTGTCATAAGCAGATTCAATTGATAGGAACCCAAACTGTGGCAAAGCAATTAATGTTTGAAGATTCGGCGCGGGCCAAGATGCTGGCCGGCGTCGATAAGCTGGCGGACGCGGTCGCCATTACTCTGGGGCCGCGCGGCCGCAACGTGATCATCAACAAATCCTTCGGCGGGCCCACCGTTACGAAAGACGGCGTCACCGTGAGCAAGGAAATCGAGCTCGAGGACCCATTCGAGAACATGGGCGCCAAGCTCGTTCATGAGGTGGCCGACAAAACCTCGTCGCTCGCCGGCGACGGCACGACAACCGCGACCGTGCTGGCCCGTGCCATCTTCAAAGAGGGCACGCGCAACGTGTTCGCCGGGAGCAACCCGATGGCCGTGCGGCGCGGCATCGAGAAAGCCGTGACCGCGGCCAACGAGCATCTCGATAGCCTGTCAAAGAAAGTTTCCAGCAAACAGGAAATCGCCTTCGTCGGCGCGATCAGCGCCAACAGCGACCCGGCCATCGGCGAGCTGCTGGCCGACGCGATGGAGAAAGTCGGCAAGGACGGAGTAATCACGGTCGAGGAAGGCAAGACGACCGAGACGACGCTCGAACTGGTGGAAGGCATGCAGTTCGACAAAGGCTATCTGTCGCCGTACTTCATCAACCAGCCCGCCACGATGGAATGCACGCTCGAGGACGCGCAGATCCTCATTCACGAGAAGAAGATCAGCAACTTGCGCGAGCTGCTCCCGATCCTGGAACAGGTGAGCCAGAAGGCCAAGCCGCTTTTGATCATTGCCGAGGACGTTGAAGGCGAAGCGCTCGCTGCCCTCGTCGTCAACAAGCTCCGCGGCATCCTCAACGTGTGCGCCGTGAAGGCGCCCGGCTTCGGCGATCGCCGCAAGGCGATGCTGGCCGACATCGCGGTGCTCACCGGCGGCACGGTGCTCAGCGAGGATCTCGGCAAGAAGCTCGAGAACGTCACGCTCGCCGAGCTGGGCCGCGCCAAGAAGATCACGATCACCAAGGACAACACCACGATCGTGCAAGGCGCCGGCAGCAGGGAGGACGTGCAGAAGCGCATCGAGCAAATCCGCAAAGGCATCGAGGATACCACGAGCGATTACGATCGTGAAAAGCTGCAGGAGCGGCTAGCGAAGCTGACCGGCGGCGTGGCCATCATTTCGGTCGGCGCCAGCAGCGAGGCCGACATGAAGCAGAAGAAGGCTCGCGTCGAAGACGCGCTACATGCCACGCGGGCCGCAGTGGAGGAAGGCATTTTGCCGGGCGGCGGCGTGGCGCTGCTGCGCTGCCGCGAGGCGGTCGAGGCGGCTCGCTCGACGGCCAAGGGCGACGAAAAGATCGGCATCGACATCGTGCTCGGCGTGCTCGCAGCGCCGCTGAAGCAGATCGCCGACAACGCCGGCGTCAGCGGCAGCGTGGTGGCCGACGAAATCAGCCAGAAATCTACAAACATGGGCTACGATGCAAACGCCGGCGAATACGTCGACATGATGAAGGCGGGCATTCTCGACCCCACGAAGGTCGTGAAAACCGCATTGTCGAACGCCGCGAGCATCGCCGGGCTGATGCTGACGACCGAAGCGCTCGTCACCAGCTTCGACGCGAAGGACGAAGACAAGAGGGCCGTCGTCGGCAGCATTCGCTAGGGCGATTTGCGATACTGAATGATTATAGCCGCGACGCTGCGAGTCGCCGGCTAAATGCGTATTGTTGACAGCCGCTTGCGGGCCACTTCGCCTTTGGGCAAGTGGCCCGTTTGCATAGAATGAGCAAGAATTGAATGTAACAGTGACGTAGCAGGCACCGGGCAGCCGGTTTAGCCGGGTGCCGGGTCGGTCTGCCGCAGCAGAGTTATCGCACACGTTCCATTGGTATTACGCCTGATATCGTAACGTTGCGGCACACGGCTTCGGCCGCGAGCTCAGCCGAGCGGAGTGTGCCTACTACAAAATGCCCACGCAGCGCGATTATTACGAAGTGCTTGGTGTCGAGCGCTCGGCCACCACTGCCGAGATCGCCAGTGCATATCGCAAGCTCGCGGTGAAGTATCACCCGGACAAAAACCCGGGCGACCAGGAAGCGATCGAGCGCTTCAAGGAGGCGGCTGAGGCGTTTGAAGTGCTCAACGATCGCGATAAGCGCAGCCGATATGATCGGTTCGGACATGCGGGCCTCAACGGCCAGTTTGGCGCGCATCATTTTACTGACGTCGAGGACATTTTCTCGGCCTTCGGCGATTTATTCGGCGACTTATTCGGCGGTCGGGGCCGCAACCAGCCGCGCAAGGGCCGCGATGTGCGCTGCGATGTGACGCTTACGCTCAAGGAAGCGGCACAGGGCGTGCGAAAGTCCGTCGAGTTCCACCGGCACGACCGCTGCGAAAAGTGCAGCGGCACGGGCGCGGCGCCGGGCAGCCGCCGGGAAGTGTGCAACTACTGTCGCGGTCAAGGGCGAGTGATTCAGTCGGCCGGAATCGTGCGCATTCAAACCACGTGCCCCTCCTGCCACGGCGAGGGTTCAATGGTCAAGCATCCCTGCCCGATTTGCCGCGGCGGCGGCCAGACGCTGAAAAAAGTCGTAACGGAAGTCGAGATTCCGCCCGGCGTCGACGAGGGAATGCGCGTGCGCATCAACGGCGAGGGCGAGCCGAGCCCGAACGGCGGGCCGCCTGGCGATTGCTACTGCTTTATTTCCGTGCTGCCGCATGCTTTGTTCGAGCGCGACGGTCAGAACCTTATTTGCCGCGTGCCGATCACTTATTCGCAGGCCGCGTTGGGCACCACGCTCGAGGTGCCGACGCTCGAAGGCCGCGGTCACTTGGAGGTCCCAGCCGGCACGCAATCGGGACAGGTTTTCAAGCTGGGCGGCAAGGGCATGCCCGACCCGCGCCGGCGCGGCCTCGGCGACCTGTTGGTACAAGTTGTCATCGAGGTGCCCAGGAAGCTCAGCAAAGAGGAACAGGTTTTGCTCCGTGAGTTGGCTGACTTGGAGCACAAGCACGTTGCTCCAGAGCGAAAGAGTTTTTTTGCCAAGCTGAAGGATTATTTCTCTGTCGAAGACGGAGTGGAGAAGAACTAACAGCATAAATTTTATAGAAAGTCTCACGCAGAGGCGCTGAGAACGCTGAGATCACGATTCTGATCAGTCAGATATTACCGCGGAACCAGGTTCAAAATTCTAACTTGCCTTGCGTCAGCTCCGCGCTCTCAGCGCCTCTGCGTGAGCATAATTGTCACTAAGATACTTGCATGGCTAAGAACGAATCAAAACACGACGAAGCGATTGACGTCGCTCACGCAGGCGACGACCAGGCCTTGGCTGAGGCGCTGCCTGATACGGAACAGCTCACCGCGGATTTGGCTGCGGCGAACGATCGTGCCTTGCGCCTACAGGCCGAGATGCAAAACTTGCGCAACCGTACGTCGCGTGAAATTGCAGACGAGCGGCGGTATGCAGCTTTGCCGGTGCTGCGAGACCTATTGCCAGTGATCGACAATATCGATCGTGCGATCGAAGCGGCGGAGAAAGCGGGCGAGGCTGAAAACCTATTAGAAGGCTTCCGGCTCGTGCGGCAGCAGTTGATGACGACACTCAGCCGGCACCAGTGCGAGCCGATTCCCGCCGAAGGCCAGCCGTTTGACCCGAATTTTCACGCAGCGATTCTGCAACAGCCGTCGCCCGAAGTGCCCGCCGGCCATGTCATGATGGTCACGGAGCCGGGCTACAAATTGCATGAGCGCGTGGTGCGGCCGGCGCAAGTCATCGTTTCCAGCGGGCCACCGGCGCAATAGAGCGCATGCTCGCGGCTGGCCGGCGTGGCCGCCGGCGCTAATCCCTAACAATTCGTTGCGAATCGAAATATGCCAACTTACGATTACGAATGCGACGCCTGCGGACACTCGTTCGAGCTGTTCCAATCGATCTCCGAGCCGGTGAAGAAAAAATGCCCCGAGTGCGGCAAGCCGAAGCTTCGCCGGCTATTTGGCACCGGCGCGGCCGTGGTGTTCAAAGGCTCGGGTTTCTACCAGACGGACTATCGCAGCGAGTCGTACAAGAAAGCGGCCGAGAAGGACAAGCCGGCCAGCGACTCGAAGAGCGACGGCAAAAGCGAAACGAAATCCGATACGGCCGCCGAATCAAAACCCGCGCCGGACAAGAAAACGACTTCCGACACGAAGAGCAAGAAGGCAAAGTCGAAAAAATCCAATTAGCGGCGAGCGATGCGCGATCTTACGCGATACAAGGCGTCGGTGCTGGCGCTCATTGCTACAAATCTGGTGCCGCTGTTTGGCGTGCTGTTCCTGTCCTGGGACACGTTTGAGATCGTCGGCCTGTATTGGGTTGAGAATGTCATCATCGGCGCCATCAATGTTCTGAAGATCGCCACCTGCAGCCCGAATCCTTCGGGGCTGGATGACACGAAAGTCGACACGCAGGATGCCGTGCGGCGCTTCTCAAAAGGCAGGCGCCGCGTGAGGCGGGAGCACGCCTCGAAGCTGTTCTTCGTGCCGTTTTTTACGATTCATTACGGCATCTTTTGCCTGGTGCACGGCATATTCGTGCTTTCGTTCTTCACCGTCGAATCGACTGGTAATGGACTACTCGATGGCCCGCGGACTTTTTGGCAGATGATGTCCGAGCGGCAATTGTGGTGGGGCGTCATCGCGCTGGCTGCAAGCCATTTGTATTCGTATGCGGTAAATTACCTGGGCCGAGGCGAGTTTCGACGCACGACCGTACCGGTGCTGATGTTCCAACCGTATGCCCGCGTGGCCGTGTTGCATCTGGCAATCATCTTCGGGGCCATCGTCGCTGGGGCGCTCGGCAGCAACGCAGGCATACTCTTGATCCTGGTCGTCGGCAAGACCGTCATTGACTTGGCATTGCACCTGGCGGAGCGCCGGCGGAATGAGGCCCGCACGTCCGCCAGATCGACCGGCGAAATCCTCGCCGACGTGCCGATAGGCGCTCGTAAGACGTGATTGACTCCCTCAACGATCGTCGTTGATCACATTCAGCGAGCGCCATGCAGGCGGTAGCGGAGAAATGACGTCCACCGGCTCTCCGGTCATCGGATGAGTGAAGCCGAGCTGCCGGGCATGGACGGCGATAGCCCGCAGGCGCTCGTCTTCAAATTGTTCTCCGAATGGCAGCGTCGAACCATACTGCGTGTCTCCGATGACGGGGTGGCCGCGGGATGCCGCTTGCACGCGGATTTGGTGCGTGCGGCCCGTTTCCAAATCCACCTCCAGCCACGAGTACATAGCCCGGCCATCTTGGCCGGGCAGATCTTGCGTCAAACTAAGTGCGCTGGGTTCACCCGGTTTGCCGGTCCAAGATGGGCCGGCTTTGTATCTGCCTAGCACGCGATAATTCATCACTGCCAGCTTGCCGCGCGGATCATCCGGCGGCACGACGATGGCTTGCGCCATGCCGTGCCGCTTGTGCAGGTAGTCGGTCCAAGTTCCCTCGTCCGGCTGCACGTCGCCCTCGACAAACGCCCAATAGAGCTTCGTCACGGTGCGATTCTCGAATTGTGTGCTGAGCCGCTGGGCCGCGCGCACATGGCGAGCGAAAACGATGGCGCCTGAAACGGGCCGGTCGAGCCGGTGCGGCACGCCAAGGTAAATATTGCCCTCCTTTTGCTCGCGCCGGCGATAGAACTCCTTCACTCGAACTTCCAGGCTGTCGATGCCGGCGGGCGCTTGCGTCAACAGCCCCGCCGGCTTGTTCACCACCAGGCACGGACCTGAGTCGTAAAGGATATCGATCATGCGAACCCCATCGGAGTCGGGGCTGTCCCTTTCCGCAAGAACCTGCTCGCCCATAGCGATTTGGCGAGGCCACCGCTACAATGTGCGGCTCGGTCGCGACGAGCGAATCCTTTCTGTATCATACAATTCGACATGGTTCGCATTGCTATCCTCGGCGCGTCGGGATACTCAGCACTGGAGCTGATCCGTATTCTGTTGCGCCATCCGCGAGCCCAAATCGCGGCGCTGACGACTCGAAAGACCGAGTATCGCCATGTTGGCGAAGTGCATCCTTCGCTGGCAGGCCGGCTGGATTTGCGACTGGAGAACCACTCGCTTGGCCAGCTCGTCGAGCGGGCTGATTGCGTTTTTTGTTGCTTGCCGCATGGCGCCAGCGCCGCCGCCGTAACCGAGCTTTTGTCGTACGGCAAAAAGGTGATCGACCTGAGTGCCGACTATCGCCTCAATGACCCGGCCACATACAAGAAATGGTACGGCATCGAGCACCCCGACGCCGGCCGCATGGCCGACACCGTGTACGGGCTGCCGGAGCTCTACCGCGAGCGAATCAAGCCGGCGCAATTGGTCGCCAATCCCGGCTGCTACCCGACGTCCGCAATTCTCGCGCTAGCGCCGCTGCTGCGCGCCGGCGTCATTTCTACCGGCGGCATTATCATCGACAGCAAGAGTGGCGTCAGTGGTGCAGGCCGCGAGCCCAAACCGCATCTCCA
This sequence comes from Lacipirellulaceae bacterium, assembly GCA_035249585.1. Taxonomy (GTDB): domain Bacteria; phylum Planctomycetota; class Planctomycetia; order Pirellulales; family Lacipirellulaceae; genus JABDGM01. The sequence continues at coordinate 260 of DATFGJ010000038.1, read as the reverse complement.
TTTTCCCGAGTGCAACGAAAGCGTATCGGCATACGGCGTGGGTACGCATCGACATATGCCGGAGATCGATCAGGTTCTTTCCGACGTGGCGGGCAAGAAAATTGAGGCCATCTTCACGCCGCATCTGATCCCCATGGACCGCGGCATTCTGTCGACTTGTTATGCACAAGCCACGACCGACGACGACGACGAGTCGCTGCTGGCAATACTGCGCGAGTTTTACGCCGATGAACCATTCGTGAGAGTAATTGCCGCGCCGC
>DATFGJ010000037.1:0-4486 GCA_035249585.1 Lacipirellulaceae bacterium | reverse complement strand
CAGTGAGATTCACCGCTTAATTACGGCCGACGATCCGCACGAACGGATGCCGAACAATGGCGGACGGCTTGCCGGCTCGGACATCCAAATCATTGCGAAATGGATTCGCGAGGGTGCCAGGTTCGACGGGCAAGATGCTGCCGCTCCGTTGCGCGAACAAATCCCGCGTGACCTCCCCTACCCTGCCGCGCCGGAAACGTATCCGTCGGCACTCCCGATCACGGCGATGGCGTTCACACCGGGCGGCGATCGGATTGTCGTCGGCGGTTACCATGAACTTTTAATTTGGGACGCCGCAGCCGGGACGCTCGCCGCGCGCGTTGGCAACATTCCACAACGCACGTTTGGCATGGCCTTCAGCCCAGACAATGCCTGGCTGGCAGTGGCCGGCGGCGCGCCCGGCGTGTCGGGCGAGGTTCGGCTTTTACCGTGGAAAGATGGTCCCAGGCCTGATGCCGATCCAAAAGTCCTGGCGACGCATGAGGACGTTTTTTTCGACGTCGCGTTCCGGCCGGATGGCGACGAGCTCGCGGCGGCCGGCTCGGATGGTTTGGTCCGCGTGTTCGATGTGGCGACCGGTGCCGAGCGGCTCAAAATCAACAGCCATGCCGACTGGGTGACGGACATCGGCTACAGCCCCGACGGAAAGTACATCGCGACCGCAAGCCGCGATAAGACCGCGAAAGTGTTTGACGCCGATTCGGGGAATTTACTGACGACGCATTCGGAACATGGCGCGCCGGTGCGAGCAGTTGCTTTTGCGCCCGACAGCAAATCGGTGTTCAGCGCAGGCGGAAGCCGCATCCGCACTTGGAACGTGGAAGACTCCAAGCTATTGGGCGAAATCGGCGGCTTTGAGCACGACATCAATGCAGTAATTGTCGGCGGCGAATTCATTTTCGCCGGCTCGGCAGACCGGACGGCGCGGCAATTCAAGTTAGCAGACCGAACGCCCGTTCGATCGCTCACGTCTCACCCGTCATGGATCTTGTCGCTTGCCTTGCATGAAACGACTCATCGCCTCAGCGCCGGCTGCTTGGATGGCACAATCGTCGTTTGGGATTTAGAAAGCGGCAGCCTCATGAAGCAATTCTCGGCCTTCCCTGCTGGGCCGAGCGAGTAGCAGCCATTTGAAAACCCAACTGTAGCCGACCTCTATGAAGCCGGCTTAAAGGAAACCAGCCGCGGTCAAAGACCCCGGCTACAGCTTGGCCGGGCGTCGAAATAATTGGCCGAAGTCGTCGAGTATCGAATAGATCACCGGCACGGCAACCAACGTCAACAGCAGCGACAACGCCATGCCACCGACGACCAGCACGGCGATCGAGCGGCGTTCTTCTGCCCCGGGACCGGTCGCGATCAAAAGCGGAATCATGCCGGCGATAAACGAAATGGCCGTCATGAGGATGGGGCGCAGCCGGTCGCGGTTACCCTGCAAGATCGCCTGCTCGCGCGGCATGCCGCCCGCGCGCAACTGATTGATGTGATCGATCTGCAGAATCGACGCCTTCTTTACCATGCCAAACAGCACCAGAATTCCCAGCGCGGAGTACAAATTGAGCGTTTCGCCGCCGATCCACAGGCTCAGAAGTCCAAACGGCACCGCGATCGGCAGCGACAACAGAATTGTGATCGGGTGAATCAGATGCTCGTACTGCGCCGCGAGCACAATATACATGCACACGAACGACAGGGCGCAGATCCATACGAACTCTTCCAGCGTCCGCTCAAGCTCGCGTGCCCGGCCCATCACGCGCGTCGTGTAACCGGGCGGCAGGCCCAGCTCCTCGACGGCCTTCTGCACGGCTTCAATTCCGTCAGCCAATGCGAATCCGGGCGCCAGGTTGGCGCGAATCGCGGCCATCCGCTGCCGGTCCAACCGATCGATGCGCGACGGGCTGAAGGTTTCTTCGAAGGTAACGACGTTGTCGATCCGCGTGAGCGGACTGGAGCGTCCGTCGAAGCCAAGGCCGGAAATCAGCGGCACGGCGGAAAGTTCGAGCGGCGGGGCCGCCGAGGCCTCGTTCGCCGGCTGCATTGCCCGGACATAAAGCTGCGAAATCGAGCGCGTGTCGGCCCGATCGACTCCCACCAGCCGCAGCTCCACATCAAACGCATCGTCCGCCTGTGCATCGTAAAAGCGCGAAACTCGGTCGTCGCCGCCGACCGAAACGCGGAGCGTATCGGCGATTTCCTGCACGTCGACTCCGAGTGCCGCTGCCCGTTCGCGATTAATGTGGGCCAGCAGGTTCGGCTTGTCGAGGCGCAGGGTTGTGTCGACGTCGACCAGGCCGGTGTCATCCGATAACTTCTGTCGTACGCGTTCGCTAACGTCGGCAAGCGTTTCTAAGCTTGGCCCCGTGATGACGAAGTCGATGTCGACCGGAGCGCCTTGTCGAAAGGATGTAAGATTGCGCACCGAGGCGCGGAGCTCCGGGTATTGGGCGATGATTTGGCGGACCTCGCGCATCTTGTCGCGCTGGTTGTAATTGCCCTCCAGCGCCTGCCGCGGATTGCCGGCCAGCGTTGCATCCCACAGGCGGCGCCAACTGAACGAGCGCTTGGAGGCGTCCTCAAGCCGGATATACATGCTCGCGGTGCTTGGCCCGCGCAGCCCACTGCCGCCGCCTACGGTCGTGAGCACTGTGGTCACGCCGGAAATGGCGCGGACCTGCGGCTCGACCGTGTTGATCATTTCCTCCATCGAGACGATGCTCACGCCTTCCGGCGCGTAAACGCGCGCTTCGAATTCTGACTCATCGACGTCCGTCGGGATGTAGTCGTGCTTCACGAGCCTGTAGAGCGGCACGTTCGTGTAAATCACAGCAATCACCAAGAGCAGCACGAGCCAGCGCAGACGCATCGACTGGCGGAGAAAGAACATGTAACCGGCGTCGATCCAGCGGTAGAAGCCGCGGCGCGACGCTGGAGCGGCGGGCGCGTTGGACACCGCATCGGCCGACGGTGACGTCGCACTGGCCGGGCGCAGCATGCGGCTGCACATCATCGGTGTGAGCGAAAAGCTGACCAGCATCGAGATCATCACTGCGACGCTGGCCGTGATGCCGAATTCATACAAGAGACGACCGGTGACGCTCGAGAGGAACGACACCGGGAGAAATACAATTACGAGCGACAACGTCGTCGCCAGCACGGCCAGGCCAATTTCGCGCGTGCCTTCGATCGCCGCCCGAATCGGCGGCAGGCCCTTTTCCTCGATGACGCGAAACACGTTTTCCAGCACGATGATCGCATCATCGATCACTACGCCGACCATGAGCACCAGGGCCAGCATAGTGACGTTGTTCATGGTGAAGTCCATGGCCTTCATCACCGCGAACGACCCGATGATCGACGTGGGAATGGCAACCGCCGCGATAATCGTCGAGCGCCAGGAGCGCATGAACGCCAGCACAATCAAGCTGGCCATGATGCTGCCAGAGATGAGATGCTTTTGAATCTCGTGCAACGCGGCCCGAATGTAACGCGATTGATCCTGAAGAACGTCAATCGTGACATCGGGCGGCAAGAGCGCCCGGGCCGTGTCGAGCCGCCCCTTCACGGCATCGATCACCTCGACGGTGTTCATGCCCGATTGGCGCTGCACCTGCAGCACGATCGCCGGCGCTCCGTTGAATCGCGCCAGCGTGCGCCGCTCCTTGGTCAGGTCAACGGCCTCGCCGAGGTCACGAAGCCGCACGGGTACCTTATCGACAGTTGCCACAACCAGCTGGTTGAAGTCTTCCGGTTCGGGCATGCGGCCGAGCGTGCGCAGGCTCAGCTCACGAAATCCCGCGTCCACGCGGCCGCCGGGAACTTCGGCGTTTTGAGCGACGATCGCATCGTGGACCTGCATGATCGACGTGCGATACGCGGCGAGCTTTCCTGCATCGACGTTGATCTGGATCGCGCGTTCGACGGCGCCCTCGATCGTCACCTGCCCGACACCGGCGGCCGATTCAATCGTGCTTTTCACATAGCGATCGGCGATGAAGTACAGCTCGCGCGTGTCGCGCGGCCCCGACACAGCGATCTGCATGATCGGCGACGAATCCAAATCCTGCTTTTGCACCACTGGCGGATCGATGTCGGGCGGCAAGCGGTTGAGCGTACCGGCGATCGCGTCGCGCACGTCCTGCGCGGCCACATTGATGTCCTGGTCGAGCCGGAAAGTGAGCATCAGCATCGACACGCCGTCGTTGGAGATCGAGCGGAGCTCGTCAAGGCCAGCCACGGTGGCGACGGCGTCCTCGAGCGGCTGCGAAACTTCGGATTCGACTTCCGCCGCGGCCGCACCCGGGTAGACCGTCTGCACGCGAATCATCGGCAAGTCGATGTTCGGGAAGCGGTCGATGCCGAGGTTCGCGTACGAAGTTGCGCCGGCAACGACCACGGCCAGGATCAGCATCAAGGCGAATACCGGCCGCTCAACACAAACTCGGGCTAACCACTGCACGAAAAGGCTCCGGCAACGAGATACAGGGTG
>DATFGJ010000036.1:0-4596 GCA_035249585.1 Lacipirellulaceae bacterium | reverse complement strand
TTCGTTGCGGAAGGCCTCGACTTCGCCCTGCAGAGCTCCGAGTTGCTGGCCATAAAGCTCCCCGGGGTTCTCCCACTGCGAGACGGCAAGCATATTGCGATAGCGCTTCAGGTCATCGGCGAGCCGGCGGAATTGTGGCAGCTCCAAGCCGTTTTCGTCCTGGTGGAGTCGCTCCAGCGCGGCGTCGAGAGGTTCAACGTCTTGTGGGCTGTCTTTTGCGATTTCCTCTTTTAGCGGCGCCCAGCGCAGATAACTCAGCCAGCGCCGGCCGTTCGACGTGCCCGGGTGGACGAATCGCTCCAGCTCTTCCATCCGGCGACGGACTTGTGAATGCGATTCGGTGAGCTGCTCGTCGGTAACCGGACGGAAGTCCTGGCTGGCCTTATCGATCAGTTCGGAGAGATCTTCCTGAGCTTTCGCCTCAATGTTCGGAAGCTGTCCGCCGGCCATGCAAAGAATCGCCACGGTAAGCCAATGCCAAGCCCGTGTTCGAGTTGAACCGTTTGATCGGATCCGATGAATACGGCGCATTGCAACTTCCTTTCCATTCCAGGCAACGAGATTGAGCGGCGCGTCGTAGAGAGTCGGCCGAATGAGCTCGCCGTCCAATAAATCGAAAGAGTGCCGACCCAGGTGTCGGCGGTTACGGTGGGTAATCCGCGGCGTTTGCGTAAAACCGATTCCCGGCCGCAGGATTTGACTACTCTACGCCAGTTGCCGCGGCTTGTCTAGAAGCCGTAGGTCAGCCCTTCGAGACTGGCATGATTCGAGACTGACGATGGTCAGGTCGCCACGGCGACTCGCTGCGGCGAGCTGGAAAGCCTGACCTACTTCCCTTCGCGGAGGATGCGGAAGTATTCCTCGGCGTGCTCGCGGCGGCTGCTCGGCAAGCGCTCGCTGGTGAGCGGGTCGGCCGGCTCGGCTTCGAGCGTTGCCATTTCTTCTTTGATCTGCTGGGCCACGTCGCCCGTCACATTGGGCCCTTCGACCATGCCGGCGTACGTCGCCGGGCCTTGCTTCGGGTCCTGGCGTACGCGCGAGTCACGCGTGTTTGTGGCGTTGCGTTCATCCGGCCGCGGTCCCGCGCCGGCGCGGGGGTCACCACCCATGCCGTTGCTCATTTGCGACTGAGAGTTCGCACCGAACTTCTCCATGTTGGCCATCGAGCCCATGCAAGCCTCGCAGCCCTCGCCGTCGCACTCTTCACAAGCGAGCGCGTCCTTGGCCATTTCGAGCTGGTCCATCGCGGCGTCGAGCATTTCCAGCTCTTTCATTTGCTGCTGCATCTGGCCGAGCTGCTTGGCCATCTCGGCCATGGCGGCGGCCGCTTTCTGATCGTCGCCTTGCTGCAGCTGCTTTTGGATTTGGCCCATCTGCTGTGCCAGTTGCTGCAGGCGGTTCATCTGCTGTTCTTGCTTTTGCATGCGATCGAGCTTTTCTTGCAGCTCGCCCGCCTTGGAGAGGTTGCCCGCGCGGCGCGCCTGCTCGATTTGCTTCTTGAGGTCTTCCATCGCCTGCTGGCGGGCCTCTGCGGCCGCCTCGAGCTTCTCCTTCATTTGCTCGAGCTGCTTGGCGAGCTTCTCTTTGGCGTTTGCATCCAGCTTTCCGTCGCGCAGCTGCTTCTCAAGCTCCTTGATCTCCTGCATGGCCTTGTTCCAATCGCCCTGCTTCATGGCATTGGCGGCTTTCTCGGCCGGGCCCGCGCCGAGGTTCTTCATATTTTGAAACTGCTGCTTGAGGCTGTCCTTGCCGCCGATTTGCTCGCGGCGCTGTTCTAGCTGCTTGATGAGATCGTTCATCTTGACCGTGGCCTTCGTGCGGTCGCTCGTTTGCTTTTCTGCCAGCTCGCGCGTGCCTTGTTCGATTTTCTTGAAGAGTCCCTCGGCGTCTTTGAGCCCTTGTTGCTCAGCCTGCTTACGCTGCTCTTCGATTTTCTTGCGCACCGCTTCAGCCGACTGCTTGACTTGCTTTTGGACGCTGGCGGCCGAATTCGGGTCGAGGCTGCTTGCGGCCTCGCGGTTGTCGACGAACGTTACGAGGATAAATGCGATTGCGGCCGGCACGAGCGGCCACCATGCGCGGCGATCCAGCTTGACGGGGAATTTCTCATCCACTTCGATGCGCTTTACGGCGCGCAGCGCGTCGTTGACCACGGCCTGGCCGGCTTCGCTTGATTGCTCCTCGGGCCGCAGCGAGAGGCTGCTGGCGACCCGCTCGCGCAAGTCGAAGCGGCGATCGATTTCGATAGCGGCGTCCATCGCATTGCGATGACGCACCAGCGTCCAGCCGAGGGCCAGTAGTAAACCGGCCCCCAGCGCGCCGACGAGCCAGGCCACGTCCCAGTTCGCGGGAAGATTCGACAGGACGAACACGCGCGGCACGGCGATCGCCATCGCCGCGATCGTGAGGGCTCCCAGAAGGCACCACACCAGGCGGCCTATGAATTGTTCCAGAACCAATCGCCGCGCAGCGCGCGCAACCTGCTTTTGAAGCTGGTCCATGACATGCTCCTCGAGGAGGATGGAGTTTCCGGCGCCCTGTCCAGGGCATTATATCGATTAGGCCCGCTGGCGTCACGCAATGAAAGGATGCAGGAATCAGGATGCGGGATGCCGGGATAATGAGCGCTGGCACGGTTTGGAACGCCACTGCGTTTGGTCCGCGCTACGTCGAAGTTGGTTTACGGCTTCACGTTGCGATAGAATATTGAGATGCATGTTGAGGCTCCGAATACAGATCGAACCGCCCTGCCGACGCCGGCCGACCGGCCGGAGGCGGACGTGGTGATTTACGACGGCAACTGCGGCATCTGCACGGCCCAGGTGCATAAGCTGCCCTGGTGGGATTGCCAGAAAAAGCTTTCTTACTTGTCGCTCCATGATCCGGAAGTTGCCCGCCGTTGGCCCGACCTTTCGCACGAGCGGCTGATGCAGGAAATGGTGATCGTCGACCGGCAGGGCCGGCGGCATTGGGGAGCTGAGGGCATTCGCTATCTCTCGCGCCGGCTGCGCCGCCTGTGGTGGGCGGCGCCGATTCTGCACATCCCGGGCAGCATGCTCCTGTGGCGGCCGCTCTACCGCTGGGTCGCCCGCAACCGCTACCGGCTGAGCGGTGGCAAGGCATGTGATGATGGGGCCTGCGCGCTGCATCGCTGAGCGGTGCGAGCACTGAAACTGAATCGGTATCAGATGTGTCAGATGTCCAAAATTCCCCCCTATACATTTTGGACACCTGATGCATTTTGCAACACATTATGTGTCAGACGACAGGGCTTTACTTTGTGATTTGGCGCGCATCGGCAGCGCACGCCTCAACTAAGGGCGAGTGTTCGAGATCGTGGCAATTCGCGTGGACGCGAATGATGCGCGTCGCCGACCTGTCATCGCCCGAGCGAGGTCGCTTAAGGCCGTTGCACGGCGACTGAAAGTTTCCGACGCGCCGTCCGGCGAGGCGTCGTTCCAGCCACGCGCGGATGGTCCTTTCTGCGACGCGTATTATAGCAGAGTATATATACTGTTGTATATTATCTTTTCGGCCAGCGCGAAAATTTTCGGGGAAAGTTCGATGGGTCGAAAGGCAGTCGAATTATCGAAGACCGGCAGTTGGATGATTGCTCCGCAAAAGGCGGTAGCCGGCGGCGCGCAAAAACAACAACAGGGCGGCCAGAAGCGCAGCATCCAGCCAGAGCCACGCCAGCCACAAATTCGCCATTTCGCCGATGGTCCACGCGGTCGTTCCGTAGAGCTGGTTCCAGCGCATCGTTCCCGCGCCCGCTTTAAGGTACGTGGAGTAGTACGCCATTCCCTGAGCGATCAGAAACGGAATGCCGAGTAGCGAGAGGACTCGCACGACCCAGTGTCCGCCGCCGAGGATTGCCCAAATTGCGATCAGGTTTACTGTAGCAACACTCATGGCGAGCAGCGCCGCGGGAAAGAATCCGCTCCCTGCAAAATCAATGCTGCGGACGAACAGCAGCAATGGGCCAGTCACTGTCAGCCAAATCAACATGTGCTTCGTGCCAAATTGATACGACGGCCGCTTGGCGATTTCCGCTACACTTGCTCCGTGGGGCGAGAGTATTTGCAGCGAAAAACCGAGATATCGCAGGCCGCCGCAGAGCAGGGCGATGACCAGCGCCGTTAACAGCATCATCATGTTCCAGGTGCGCGTGTACCAGCCCTGCCATCCGACGAAGCTACCGGAGAAAATCATGACCAAGGGGGCGACGGCGGCGACGGCCGGTAAGCGCAGTTGCCAGGCACCGGGCCCGAGGATTGCCCACAAGACTAACAACGCGATTTGGGCCGATATCAGGACGTAGCCATACTGGTCTTCGAGCCGGCCGTCGATGCAGGCGATGAACGTCAATAAGTCCAACAGCACCAAGCACCAGCCAAAGATGATCCAACCAAGCCAGGCCGGCGACAGATACCGCCCGGCGCACCAGCTCAATGCGCCCGTGCTCGCGGCCATCCAAGGATAGAGCAGCAATCGAAGTTCGTGATGCGTCGAGATGTTATCCAATAGGAGCTGACTACTAATGGCGATGGCGGCCGGTAGGAGCACTGCGAACGCGGCCAGCCGGGTCGGCGACGG
>DATFGJ010000035.1:0-2239 GCA_035249585.1 Lacipirellulaceae bacterium | reverse complement strand
CCGCGGGCGGACTCGCATGGGCCGCGTACGATTGGCTCACGCGCGGCAAGCCTACTGTCCTGGGCGTCGCGTCGGGCGTTGTCGCCGGACTGGTTTGCATCACACCAGGTGCAGGCTTCGTCAACCCGATGCCGGCACTGGCCATGGGCGCGATTGCCGGGGTCGTTTGCGCGTTTGCCTGCAGCAAGATCAAAAATGCTTTCGGCTACGACGATGCGCTGGACGCGTTCGGCGTCCACGGCGTGGGCGGCACACTGGGTGCTATTCTCACGGGCGTCTTCGCCACACGTGCTGCGTGGGACATCGGCGCGCTCAACGGCGCGTCTGGTACAAAGCTTGGCCTGATTGAAGGCGGCACCGTGATCAAAGGCCAGCTTGCCGCTGTGGCCGTGACATGGATCATCAGCATCGTCGCGACATTCATTCTTCTTAAGATCGTGGACGTGCTTGTTGGAATCCGCGTAACACCTGAGGAAGAAGTACTCGGCCTCGACGTTACGCAGCATGGCGAGGAAGGCTATATCTTTGTGTAACGAAATCTCACGCAGAGGCGCAGGGTCCGCAGAGCCGGCTATCTTATGCATGGCTCTGCGCTCGAGCGCGCCTCTGCGTGAGACAAATACTCCGATCAAAGTTCATATAAAGCGAGATTTCTGATGAAAAAAATCGAAGCCATCGTTCGCCACTTCAAGATCGAGGACGTCAAAAACGCCCTCGTGGAAAAAGGCATCTCCGGAATGACCATCACGGAGGTCCGCGGCTTCGGCCGGCAGAAGGGCCACACGGAGATGTATCGCGGCACGGAATACCGCGTCGACTTCGTGCCGAAAGTGAAGGTCGAGGTCGTCGTCGAGGACGCCAAGCTGCAGACGGCCCTGAGCACCATCGTCAAAGCGGCGCAAACGGGCCAGATCGGCGACGGCAAGATCTTCGTCTCGTCGCTCGAAGATTGCGTGCGCATACGCACGGGCGAAACGGGCAAGGATGCCATTGGCTGATGCTGAAAGTGCCGATGCCGGGTCGTGGGTCCGTTTGGTGGCTGGGGCAGAGCGAAGCGCCGCCCCAGTCTCGATTAACTGGGGCGTTGCCCCAGCCACCCATTCGATTGATTCAAAATGACCCACGACGCGCCGTCGGCGCAATACTCGGTCTGAATCCGCAACAAACCGGTCGGCGGCTGCATAGATTGTGCCTTGATCGCTGTAAGCGATTACAATAGAGCGGGCTATTTTCAAGCAGCACCCTGAGGCGGCAATCATGTTCGTCATTCGGCCGATTTGGCAACGCGGTCGGCTACTTTGCGCGCGGCCAGTTCTCACATTCGCTTTATGCGGTTCGCTCGTTCTGTTCCAAGGCTTGGTTGCCCGTGCGGCGGTTAGCTCGTCCGGCAATGTCACGCCGGTGCCGCCAGCGGTCGGCGGGGCGTTCGCGGGGCCTTTCGAAATAGGCGATGTCGACGTTGGTACGGTGAGCATCACCGGCGGCACCGCGATATCGCACACTGGCGCCGCCGTTCTTGGCGACACCGATACGGGCGTCGGCATCGCCAACTTGAGCGGCTTCGGCTCGGACTGGACGCTGACCAGCTCCGGTGCCGATATGACGATCGGGAACAACGGCACGGGTTCGCTCAACCTGTCTAACCTCGCCTTCGTGAGCGTCTTCGACGATCTGTTCGTGGCCGCCCAATTCGACTCATTAGGCGAAATCTCCATTTCCGGTTTAGGAACGAACGTCGATGTAGGTGACGATGCGAACATAGGCCAGCGCGGGCAAGCGGCCATCGACATTTCTAATGGCGGACGCCTGGTTACCGACCAGAACATCATCGGCGACGAACCGGCAGGCGACGGCCGCGTCACCGTGAGCGACCAGTTCTCGCTGTGGCGAGCAAACTCGACCATCACGGTGGCCGATGCCGGCCGCGCGCTGCTTCAAATTTTCGATGGCGGACGAGTTGAGTCCACAGCGCCCAGCGGGAACCTATCGGCCACGATCGCCAGCCAGGCCGGCTCCACCGGCACCGTCGAAGTCATCGGCCTCGGATCAATTTGGCAAAATGCTCTAGGGCTCGTCATCGGCGATTTTGGCAATGGCACGCTCATCGTTGGCAACGGCGGGCGTGTTTCGAGTGGCACCGGCGCGAATCTTTTCATCATCGGAAGGCAGGTCGGCTCCACCGGCGTCGTGGAAGTCAGGGGCGCCAATTCGCTCCTGACCGCCGCCATCGCCGAAGTCG
>DATFGJ010000034.1:0-6300 GCA_035249585.1 Lacipirellulaceae bacterium | reverse complement strand
CGCTGACTAGGTTTGATCCGAAGAGCTCGCAACAAGAACGAGGGCCGTGAAATGCATCAGGCGAAATTAATGGCGGGTGGGCTGCGGCAGTTTCTAGTTTTCACGGCGTGGATGGTAGTTGTGGCGCCTCGTCCGGCGACGGCCGCCGAGCCGATTCCGAACATTGGCCCCGCGGAGGGCGTCGTGAAAGTCGCCACGGGCTTCGGCTTCACCGAGGGACCGGCCTGGGACGGCAAGGCACTCTTGTACTTCACCGACATCCCGAACGCCCGCATCCATACTGTCAATGCGGCCGGCGAGACGGCTGTCTTCGTCGAAGAGAGCGGGCCTTGCAACGGATTGATGTTTAGCCGCGAAGGCGAGCTCATAGCCTGCAATATGGGCGGCCAGCTCGTCGCCTGGAACGTTGCCACCAAGGAAAAACGCGTGCTCGCTCGGGAGTTCGAAGGCAAGCGGTTCAACGCGCCGAATGACCTGGTGATCGACGCCGCGGGCGGCATTTACTTCACCGACCCGATGTTCCGCGCACCGCAGCCGCTGCCGCAACGCGTGCAGGGCGTGTACTACCGCAGCGCCGACGGGAAGGTGACACGAGTTGTGGGCGACGCGCCGGCGCCGAACGGCGTGTTATTGTCGCTCGACGAGAAAACTCTGTATGTCCTGCCTTCGATGTCCGCCGAAATGCGGGCGTACCCGGTCGAAGCGCCAGGCGAACTCGGCGTCATGCGGGTGTTCTGCAAGGTCAAGAATCCACGCGGGCGCGACAACGGCGGCTGCGACGGAGCGACGATCGACGAGCACGGCAACCTGTACCTCACCACGGCGCTCGGCCTGCAAGTGTTCAGCCCGAGCGGCGAGGCCCTGGGCATGATCGAAGTGCCCGAGCAGCCGTCCAACTGTACTTTCGGCGGCCCCGACGGCAAGACGCTGTATGTCACCGCGCGCACGTCGCTCTACTCGTTCAAGATGCTGGTGAAGGGTCACTGGTATGCACAAGGGAAGCAATAGGCTCGAATTGCCCCATGCTCAGGCAGAATGAATCGTGAATTGCATTAGAATGGCATCTCCGTCTGGCATGTGGGCAATCACGTCAAGCCGGCCGCAAAGCGACGTAACGATCCGTTCGAGCGTGCCGATTTGCGTACCGGATTGCTTTTCCATTTTCGATAAACAGGGCTGCGAGACGCCGAGTTCGTCGGCAAGTGTCTGCTGCGTTTGGCCGACAGCCGCGCGAATTTCTGATAACAGCATTTCCTTCTGCAGCTCATTCAGGCGAGCTTAGAGCGCTCGCGCTGGGCGGGGGCATCTTATTTCGAAGAGATTGAAACTTGCGATTTCCGGCCATTAGATACTTGCTTCCTCAATGATCTCTTTGACGTACAGGAATAGGCTCTTAGCCGTCAGGCGGGTGGGCGATTTGCCGACTGCATCGCTTCAGCGCGGGCTATGTGCTCGGCATAGGTTTCGATTTTGAATTCACGCAGGACGTCTTCGACCCGCAACTCGGGCGAAAGACTCTCGAGAATGGTCCATTCCTCTTCGCCAAAGGTCGTGATTACAAGGTCGCGGCCGTACTTTGCCTGAATCTGGTCAAAATGCCGGTTGAACGGCCAGGTATGCAGGAACGCCCGTTCAAGATTGACTGCCGCACAGACCCAGCGGTGCCAGCGGGACGTGGCCGCGATTGTTTCGCCGGTGATGTCGACGATCTTCGAGGTGTCCTTGCGCGTGCTGGAGACGACGACGAATTGGTTCTGGCAAGCGCGCATGTTGACAGCGCGACCCGCCGCGAAAGCGGATGGGAATAACACGATCTCCGCACCCGAGTCGCGCAGATGCCGCCAGCCGTCGGACCACTCGATGTCGAAGCAGACCTGGGCGCCGACACGCCCGAAGTCGGTCTCGAATGTTGGCGGAACGAGTGGACCGGGCGTTAGTCCGTTGCGCATCTCGCCGGTAGTGAGTCGGGTCTTGCGATATTCGCCACACACCTGACCGGACCGATCGATCAGGACTACGGCGTTATAGTAACGGCCCGCCTCGGTTGTGTAACCGGAATAGGCAACATAGCAGCCGTTGTCCCTGGCGAACTGAACGAATGGTGCTGCCAGCTCGCCCACTTGCGATTCGGCAATTTCACTCAGCGGCGGCCGGTTTCCAGGAAACAGAAACAGCTCCGGCAGGCAGATGATGTCTGGCTGGTGCGCGCGGGCCACGCTTTCCATGCGTGCGATCATCTCAGACATGATTTGCTTAGGCGACGTCGCCTCGATTCCTTCTTGGGCTATGGTGGCGATCCACACTTCGCGCGGCAGCCTCCCTGCACGCGCAGGACGCTCCATCGCGGCCGGCTGAGCAATTTCCGCCCCGGAGACCTGAGCGGCAAGCGCTCCAGCGCTAAGCCCCAGCGTAGTCATCGAACCCAGGAAATCGCGCCGTGGCATGTTGGATGAGGATTTTTTCATCGGGCCGTCCGGAGAAGGTGACGGATGCCGCGCCGACGTTCGTACTTCAAGTCGCTGGCGGGCCAATGGCGCGGTCCACAAATTGGCCGCAGCGAGTGTTGTGTGCCCCGAAAGCCATACGTATTGTATCGTATAAAAACGGCTTTGTCCGAGTCGCTGGCCACCAAACGAACAAGCAAACCAAGCATTTATTGCGTTACTTTGCGGTCTGATCGCGGTTGATGTATATGGCTAGAGTCGTCAGCTTACGTATTACGGAAGCGCATTGCGATACTCCCCAGGCGAACAGCAACGAGCACGACTTCGATTTACGATATGGGCACTCCAGATACGCCACTTGTCGGCTGGCTCACTTGCGCCGTTGAAACCGGCGCCTCTGATTTGCATGTAGTAGTCGGACATCGGCCGACATTGCGGGTGCATGGTGAGCTCGCCGCGATCGAGGACGTCGTGTTAACGCGCGAGCGGGCTTCGCAGGCTCTGTTGCCGTTTTGCCCGGAGCGGATGCGCGAAAAGTTTGAGCGAGAGCGGAACGCGGATTTCGCGCTCGCGCTTGAGATCGCGGGACGGCCAGAGCGGTTTCGCGTCAACTATTTCGTAAACGGCGAGAATCCTGGCGGTTGCTTTCGGTGGATCCCCAGCGAGATTCCAAGTTTTGAGTGGGCCGGGTTTCCGCGAGACCTGGCCGATCGGCTGGCCCATTTTCGCAACGGACTGGTGCTGATCACGGGCATGACCGGAGCTGGCAAGACGACGACGCTGGCGATGCTCATCAACATGCTCAACCAGGAGGGCGGCTATCGCATCATCACGATTGAAGACCCGATTGAGTACGTGTTTGCGTCCGTACGTGGGTCCATCATCAGTCAACGCGAGGTGGGCCGCGATGTGGCATCCTTTGCGGACGGTCTTAAGTATGGCCTGCGTCAGGATCCGGACGTGATCCTGGTGGGCGAGATTCGGGACTATGAAACGGCACAGATGGCGCTCAGCGCCGCCGAGACAGGGCACCTCGTGTTTTCTACGCTGCACACACGGGACGCCAAAAATGCGATTTCGCGGTTTGCCGATTTATTTCCTCAGGCGATGCAAGCCGAGGTCCGCGGGCAGCTTTCGCTCTCGTTGCGGGCAATTATTGCTCAGCACCTCGTGCCGAGCGCGCAGGGCGGCAAGCGCGTGCTCGCTCTCGAGATCATGTTCAACAACTATCCGATGGCGAGTGCGATTCGCTTTGGAAAGCTGGACAGCATCGACACGAATATCACGACCGGCCGCGCCGATGGCATGATAAGTCTGGACGAATCGGTGCGCCGATTGCTCGCGGCCAACCAGATCGAGTTCGACTCGGCCGAGCGCTATGTGAGCGACCGGCGGTTTCTGGTGCGCTAACGCAGATTGGCGAAATCATCGTTCTTCCTGGCAATGGCTCACATTTCAATTGCTGAGCCTGGACACCGATCACATTGGTTGACCTAACCATCTTCACCAATCCTGGACCACCTCGCCCGTCTGCCGCGTGGCAAGCGCTCGCCAAAGTGATTGGTCGATCGAGTTGGACGAGAATCTCACGCTCCCGTCGCAATACAACACCATAACCCCGCCAGGATGCATGCTTCGTGCGGCTGAGAGTGCCTTTTGCTGCTGGAGGTTCATGCAATCCCACGTCGCGGCATTCGGCGAGTAATAGTGGTCGTAGAGGGTGTTGCCGTAGTTTCCGAGAATCCATTTCGCGCCGCGCTCCCGGTAACAGTTGCCGAAACTTGGTGAGGCGCAAGCTGCCGGCGTCGTATCATTGCCACCTGGGATCTCAAGCATCAGGCGCTGGACATCGGATTCGAGGTTGCCTGAGTCGTGCTGACCGGGACCGTTGAGACGCTCGCTCATCGCGACTGTCTGCGTGGAGCCGTCGGTAATGTCGCGGAGTCCGATGCGTGAACCTTTGAAAAATACGCCGTCGGCGTCGGTCAGGGATCCCCATTGTTTGAGGCCGCTCCCGGTATTGGCGGCGTAGTTCGTGGATCCGAATTCCGATCCTGGAACGCCGCCGGCGAGTGGATCGCTCGGACACTGCAATACAGAAAGTCGAGCTGTCGCCGCGGGAAGGTTAGCAGTTCCGTCGTGTACGACACCTCCCGCCACAGTGAATGTGGTCGGCGCCTTTCGGAAATCGATGACCTGACGGACCGATGTCTGTTCCAGATGTTCCAGTAAGTAAGCATGCGCGGAAAAGACACCAGGAAGCGGTTCGCCGCGACCGGGCGGAAACCGCTGATGAGTGCTGTGAAAGTTGTGCAGCGCGACGCCGAGTTGGCGAAGGTTATTGCTGCAAGCGATCCGCCGACTGGCCTCGCGCGCCTGCTGCACGGCCGGAAGCAGAATCGCGGCAAGAATGCCAATGATCGCGAAGACAACCAAGAGTTCGATCAATGTAAAACCAGGCCACTTTCTCGCGCCTGCATAACGACTGCAGGATTTGGACCACATCGTGAATCTCCAAGTCGTTCAGCTTCAGCCGCGCCTGTCGGTCATTAGTTGATCCTTCGTTGTGACAGAAAACCGCCGTATTGCAAGACGGCAAATGGATGTCAGCGTTGCTTTGTCATTAGGCTGTACAGGATGTGCACAAGCTGCTTACCCCTGGCGAGAGTGCTAACCCCGAGTAAACTAGAGCATTCAATTTGCCATAGCACCCGCGCGATTCTTCCGGGCTCTTTCACGGTCACGTTCCGACCACGCCACAGGGAGGATCGGAGAAATTTTTAGAGAATCTTTCGATGAGAGTTCACTTCCGACTTGCCTCTTTGTTCCTCGTTCTAGCTGCCGCGACCGCCTGGGGCGATGATCCGAATTCCGGGGGCCGCACCCTCACCGGGAAGGACGCCTTGGGAGACTGGACGACCGACGCGCCGGGCGTGCGCCGGAAGATCACGGTTGACGACTTGGCCCGGCCGTACGACACGCCATCGGCGAACAACCATCCACGCATTGTTCGTCGTCCCGAAGGAGCGTGGCCCAAGGCGCCCGAAGGCTTCGAGGTGACTGAGTTCGCCACCCAGCTCGAGCAGCCGCGCGTGATAGTTCGTGCCCCGAACGGCGACCTGTTCGTGGCCGAAAGCCGCGCCGACCGTATCCGCGTCCTTCGCGATGCTGACGGCGACGGCAAGCCCGAGGTGAATGAGATCTTCGCAACCGGCTTGAGCCGACCGTTCGGGATCGCCTTTTACCCGGTCGGCGCGGAACCCAAGTATGTCTACGTCGGCAACACCGATTCGGTAGTTCGTTTCCTCTACAAGAGCGGCGACACGAAAGCCTCGGGCGCGGCGGAGACGATCGTCAAGGACATCCCCAGCGGCGACGAGAGCGTCGGTGGCGGTGGACACTGGACGCGAGATCTGGAGTTCTCGCCCGACGGTAGAACTCTTTATGTTGCGGTCGGCTCACGCTCGAACGCCGATGACGACAAGAGCGAAACCCGCCGCGCCAACATTTTGGCGTTCGACCCCGACGGTAAGAACGAGCGCATCTTCGCCTATGGCATTCGCAACCCGGTCGGCTTGGCAACGCATCCGAAGACTGGCCAGCTCTGGACCTCGGTGAATGAGCGCGACGGGCTGGGCGACAACTTGGTGCCCGACTACATCACATACGTTGAGGAGGGCGGTTTCTACGGCTGGCCCTGGTATTACCTCGGCCGGAACCAGGATCCGCGCCACGAGGGAAAGCATCCCGAGCTGAAGGATAAGGTGATTGTCCCCGACGTACTCTTGCAGTCGCACATGGCCTCGCTCGACCTGACATTCTACGACGGCGACGCATTCCCGGAGGCGTACCATCA
>DATFGJ010000033.1:0-6963 GCA_035249585.1 Lacipirellulaceae bacterium | reverse complement strand
CAACTCGTGCACGATGTCGACCAACGCGCGGGCGTTGTCGACCGGTGTTTGCGGCAACACGCCGTGGCCCAGGTTGAAGATGTGTCCCGGGCGGCCGGCTGCTTGCTGCAAAATATCGGCCGCGCGGCGACGGATTTCATTGCGGCCCGCAAGCAATGCCGTCGGGTCCAAATTACCTTGAATTGCCCGGTCGTGGCCGGCCATTTGCCAGGCATCGTCCAGTCGCACGCGCCAGTCGACGCCTACGACGGCCGGCGCCGCCTCGGCCAGCAGCCCCGTGAGTTGTGGGTTACCGGTGGAAAAACTGATTACCGGCACGCCCGGCGTGATTCCGTCGATGATCTGGCCGACGAACGGCAAGGCATACTGTCGATAATCTTCCGGCCCAAGGCATCCCACCCAGCTATCGAACAGCTGCACGGCGCCGGCCCCGGCGGCAATCTGTGCATTGAGATAAACGACGATAGCGCGCGACAGCCGGCCCATCAGCTCATTCCATGCTGCTGCGTCGCGATACATCAGCGTTTTCGTGTGCAAATAGCTGCGGCTTGCGCCGCCTTCGATTGCGTAGCTCGCGAGCGTAAACGGCGCGCCGGCAAAACCGATAAGTGGAATGTTCGCCGGCAAATCGGCGCGCGTTTGTCGCACGGCCTCCATCACGAAGTGCAATACATCTGCGCTTTCCAACTCCACAACGCGATCGACGTCGCTCGATTCGCGCAATGGGTTGTGAATGAGCGGCCCTTCGCCGTGGGCGAATTCCAGCTCCATCCCCATCGGCTCGAGAATCGGCAGCAAATCGGAGAACACAATGGCCGCGTCAACGCCTAACCGCTCAACGGCCGTACACATGATTTCGCTGCACAGCTGTGGATTGCGACAGAGCTCCAGAAAGCTATGTTGCTCGCGGATTCGACGGTACTCCGGCATGTACCGCCCGGCTTGGCGCATCAGCCAGATCGGCGTGAAATCCATCGACTCGCGCCGGCAAGCGCGCATAAATGCGCCATTGCGCCATGCCGCATCGGGAGCGCGAGTTTCGGATTCGCGAGCGGGGCCGTCCCCGCCGCCGGCGGCTCGACGCATTTCGACATGCGCCGGGCTCGACGACGATCCGGCTGGCGGCGATTGAATATTAGAAAGTTGCTGAGCAATCCGCCGTTTTCGGGCCAGCATTTCCCCCGCTCGCTCCGCCGTTTCTTGCACCAGGTGGCCCATCTTCGGGTGCGAGGGCTCCAGGTCCACGGGCAGGTTCTGGCTGCGCAGCTTTTCGCTCGTGGTGGGGCCGATTGAGGCCACGACCATGCCGCGAAACGCGCTGCGCAGGTCGTCGGCGAGGCCCAAATCATCGGCCAATTTCAGCAAATTAAGCACTTGGTTGCCCGAAGTGAACATCGCCACATCGACCTCGCCCGCGGCCATGCGACGGATGTTTGCCTCAAGCGGGCCGCAATCTTCCGGCAGCGCCCAGTCGTATACGTGCACAACGTCGACGACCGCGCCGCGGGCTTCCAGGCCGGCAATCAGGCTAGGATTGGTGACGCCGTATTCCTGCAAACCGACGACAAGGTTTGCCACGGGCAAGTGCTCGTCGAGAGTCGTGAGTAGCTCGCGCCAGGTGTTGGGCTCGGGCACCGTAAGTGTCGGCGTGATGCCGAGCTCGCGGAGGGCCGCTAAAGGTTTCGGCCCGCGCACCACCGATTTGATATCGCTTATCGCGGCGAGAAAACGCTCGCGGTCGACGTGCCGAACCACCTGTTCCACCAGAATGCGCGTGCCGACACCGGTGAGAAAAACAATGACGTCGATGCGGCCAGTGATGAGCCGGTTGGCGAAGTCGATCGCCGCCTGGTTTTTTTCTGAGGCGATCTCGCGCATCGAAGGGCTTACAAATGGCAAGCCGCCGCGCTTGGTGATCATGCGCGCCAACTCTTCGGCCCGCCGGCTCTCGAACGCGGCGACGCGCAAACCCTCGAACGAACTTTTGTCAAGTCCAGCAGACACTTTTTCCAGCACGCGATCGATTGTGGTGACGCGCTTTTGGAGTGCGGCGCAGAGCAGAAACAGGGCTCACAATTCATGCTACGTAGAATTCTTATTGCGCGATAGTGGTTTACGGCGCGCAATGCGCAGCTTTTCCACATGCAAAGCGCGCCGGAAAAACTTTCGCGACGCGAAACGTTGGTAAACTTTCGCAACGCGGAGGACCACAAAATATGGTGACGAAGAATTCTGCTTGACAGCCGGCGCGATCCGCGCACAATGGCCTGCTGTTGATGTGCAATGCGCGCATCAACGCTTGTGGTGTCTGTAGGGGAACTCCTGCCGTCGGGCGGGAGGCCGCATCCGAAGGCACGCGAAAGCGCGCTTGCTTCTCGAGAAGCGGCAACGCAGGCAAAAGCTCGTTTGGCGGAACTGTTTCGCGGTGCGCGCCGAGCATGAGGAACGGCGGGCGCGTTGTGCGCGGGTCTCCGACCTCGCACGGACATGTTGTGTGGAGTCGCTAGACCCACGCACAACTAAAACTGTCAACCGCACGGAACTCGAGGCAAAAGCGGCTCAATCTGGACTGGGCATCCAACTCAAGCGATGATCTTGGGAGGCGCGACTGACGGATCGACGTCGGCGGCTCCAGTCGCGTACCTGGATGTCCCTCCCAAGTATTGTCGCCCAGAACGAAGTCCATCCAGCAAGACGGCAGAACGGGCCTCGCGCCCGTTCTGCTTTTTTTTGTTGCATGGATCCACAAGGTGCGCGAATATACTCGCTATACGACACAGCTCCCGGCTCCGCCGGGGGTTCGACGCCATTCGCTCAGTCGCATCAAAAACCCCCGGCACAGCCGGGGGCTGCAGTCTAGTTACTATGACGACGTGTTTACTGGGTCTGGGCTCCAACCTTGGCGATCGCGAGGCCACGCTCGACGCCGCACTCGACGAAATCGACGCCTTGCCAAACGTGCGCGTAGCGCGGCGCAGCGAGTGGCATCGATCGCGGCCAGTGGGCGGCCCGCCCGGCCAGGACGATTATCTCAACGGCGCTGCGGTCGTGGAAACCTCAGTGTCGCCGCTTGCATTTTTGGAGTTGTTGCAGCGGGTCGAACAGCGGCATGGCCGTGTGCCGTCCGAGCGCTGGGCCGCGCGAGCGCTCGACATTGACTTGTTGCTTTACGGCGACGAGGTCATCGAAATGCCGCAGCTGATTGTGCCCCACTTGCGAATGACCTTCCGCCGCTTCGTGCTGGAACCGGCGGCGGAAGCCGCGCCGCGGCTGGCGCATCCAATCATCGGCTGGCCGCTTGAACGGTTGCTGCTGCACCTCAATGCGGCGAAGAATGAATTCGTGTTGTTATCTCCTTCGGAAGCGCTTCGCAGCGAGCTGACCACGAAGCTGTCGCAGCACTTTGGCATCAAAGCGATCGATGGCCCGACATTCAAAACGGCCGAACAGCTGTGGCCGGCGAGTTATGCAACCTGGATCTCCGTTGATCGCGCCGGCAGCGAGAACGAAGCCTTCGTTCCAAACGCCGGCGGCTTGCGTTACGCAGCCGCGGAGTTTCCCAAGCTCACCATACTGCTGGATGCGGACGGCGACGAGCCGCGAGCAGTGAAAGCCCAGTGGTCGGCCATAGTGCGTCAGCCGGGCCGCGGGCCCACGCTGCGACTGCAGCTCTCCGATCGAGCGGCCGTCGAAGCAGAAGTATTCGCCGCGATTGAGTCGGTCTGGCCGACCTAGGCCTCAAAACCGCCATTCGCCTAGAATCATGTAGCGTGGGCACCGCCCACCGACCATTTCTCGACGTTACGGCAGGCGGTGTCCGCCCCTACAAATGCCCGGCACATCGCACAAAAAATTGACCGGTCCGAGCGTTATTATGCACGGCCACAAGCTGCACGAAGCGCTGCGCGCCTTGCACGCCTTGGGCCGGACCGTCGGTCTCGTGCCTACGATGGGCGCGCTGCACGAAGGCCATCTCAGTTTGTTGGACGCTGCCCGCGCCGAGTGCGACGCCACGGTCGTGACGATTTTCGTCAACCCGACGCAGTTTGGTCCGGATGAAGACTTTCGCCGCTATCCGCGCGACCTGGAGCGTGATGTCTCGCTAGTGCGCGAGCGCGGCTGCGACTTGGTGTTCGCCCCGTCCGCCGAGGAGATGTACCGGCCGGGTCATGCGACGTTTGTCGACGTCGGGCCGATTGGCCACGTGCTGGAAGGCGAGTTTCGTCCGACGCATTTCCGCGGCGTGGCCACCGTGGTGCTTAAGCTATTTTTGCTGGTGCCGGCGGACAGGGCATATTTCGGCCGCAAAGATTATCAGCAGACGCTCGTGATCAGGCAGCTCGTGGCCGATCTGAACGTGCCGATCGACGTGCGCGTATGCCCCATCGTGCGTGAGGCCGACGGGCTGGCGATGAGCTCGCGCAACGCCTACCTGTCTGACAGCGAGCGTCAGCGGGCGCTGGCATTGCCGCGGTCGCTACGCCTGGCGGAACAGCTGGTCGCGTCGGGCGAGCGCGAAGTCGCTGCCATTCGGCGAGGGATGGAGCGTGAAATCGACCTCGCCGGCGGCGTCGAGCTCCAGTATATCGCGTTTGTTGCGGACGGCACCGTGGACTCCGTTGAGCGAATCGAGGGGCCGACGACCGTAGCCATCGGGGCCAAGGTCGGCAAAACCCGGCTGATTGATAACACGTTGGTGAGTAGCTTCGTGGTCGAGTAGGCACTGCAGCCCCCGGCTCCGCCGGGCGTAAAGTCGTTCGCATGGGGCTGCATAGGCAACCGCCGGCAAAGCCGGGGGCTGTCACCATTTTCATTTCACCGACGCGTCCAACTACTAATCACTCACTCACCCTCGCATGTACAGCGAACTGTTCCGCATCCCATATGAAATCGGCGGCGTGCCGGTATTTGGCTTCGGTGTGCTGCTGGCGATCTGGGCCGTGATGAGCGCCTTCGCGGTGATGAGCCTTGTGCGCCAATTCGGTTGGAGCGCCGAGACGTGGGGCGCGCTGCCAGTGATGCTCCTGGTTGGTGCGGCAATCGCATTTCTTCCTCGCATGTTCCCTGAGGGACTGCCGATTCGGGGATACGGCGTGCTGCTGCTCGTGGGAATAATAAGCGGCTTTGCGCTGGCAATGGTTCGCGCGCGGCAAGCCGGGCTCAATCAAGAGATCGTGGTGTCGATGGCATTTTGGCTCGTGATCTGCGGTGTGATCGGCGCCCGCCTCTTTCACGTTATCGAATACTGGGACCAGAAATTCGCGGGGCTGTCGCCCGTCGAAACTTTGTTCGAGATTCTCAACGTTCCTGAGGGCGGCCTGGTGATTTACGGCGCCCTATTCGGCGGTGCCGTCGGCCTTGTCGCATTCACGCGAAAGCACCGGCTGCCTCTGTTTGCAATGGCCGATCTCATCGCGCCGAGTCTCCTCGTTGGCCTAGCCTTCGGCCGCATCGGCTGCCTCATGAATGGCTGCTGTTACGGCGGGCAAACTGATCTGCCGTGGGCCGTGACGTTTCCAAAACTAAGCTCACGCTTTGCCGACCCGAAAACCGGGTTGCCCCGCTACAGCCCGCCCTATGGCGACCAGGCGGTGCACGGCGAGCTGCACGGCTTCCGACTCGACGCCGATGAAAAAGGCCGACTTGTGGTGAAACGGGTCGAACCGCAATCGCGCGCTGAAGCGGCCGGATTAAAGCCGGGCGACGTTGTGACGTCGATCAACGGCGTTCAGGTTGACGCGGATCACATAAAGCCGCTTCTGCCATCTTCACTGGAAAAACAGGACACGCTGCGGCTCAGACTGGCCAGCGGCAAATCCGTCGTAATCGCCGCGGCAGCCATGCCCGCGAGAAGCCGGCCCGTTCACCCCACTCAGCTTTATAGCGCGATTGATGCCGCCCTCTTGGGCTGGCTCTTATGGTCGTACTACCCGATTCGGCGGCGCGAGGGCGAAACGACTGCGCTGTTGTTGATGCTTCATCCGATCTCGCGGTTCTTGCTGGAGGTCATTCGCACTGACGAACCGGCCGTATTTGGCACCGGGATGAGCATCTCGCAAAATATCAGCATTCTGCTGTTTGCGTGCGGCCTGGCGCTCTGGTGGTATTTGTCCAAGCAGCCGCGAGGAATTGTTTGGCCATTGGCAGTGCCGGCCGCCCCTCAGAAAGGGCCCTTGCCGCGGCGCGGCGCGGCCACGGCACGCCGGCCGTAACTCGTTGACTGGCAGCCGATTGCGGCGGATTATTGCGGCGGGAGGTTTTTCCCGCAAGGTTTCCAGCACCGCGGCAACTATCTTTACAGCCATGGCCCGCCATGACACTACCCAGCGTGGCCGCGAGCCCGAGGCCAATCGCATCGATTGGCCAGCGCTGTTGGCCCAACATGGGCGCTGGCTGCGCACGGTCGTGCTGGCGCGCGTCGGTGAAGCGACTGCCGCGGAGGATGTGCTGCAAGAGGTCGCCACGGCGGCCATCGAAAAGGGCCATCAGCTGCGCGACACGCAAAGCGCGGCGCCTTGGCTCTACCGCCTGGCGGTGAGGGCGGCCCTGCAATACCGGCGCCGCCAAGGCCGGCGGCGGAAGTTGCTCAACCAATTCGTCGAGCGGCGCATGCCGCGGAGCGACGAGGCACGCGAACTCGACCCGCTCGATTGGCTATTGGCCGACGAGCGCAAGGCGCTGGTTCGCAAGGCGCTGGCGCGCCTGGCACGCCGCGACGCGGAAATCCTGCTGCTCAAGTATACCGAGGATTGGTCGTATCGCCAGTTAGCGGAACACTTAGGACTCACTACAAGCGCGGTCGAAGCCCGCTTGCATCGGGCCCGGCAAAAAATGCGAAAGGCGCTTGCAGCCGTCGATCCGACGTTGGTTGCGGCGCGAGAGCGATAAGCGATTGCAAAAGTTATCGTATGTTCGAAGAACACACACACGAAGACATCTTGTTCGACCGGCTGGTCGACGGTG
>DATFGJ010000032.1:0-3762 GCA_035249585.1 Lacipirellulaceae bacterium | reverse complement strand
CGGCTCAAAAGTTGCTCATTCGTCGAGGGCATGCTCATCTGGGGCTCCGGCTGGGCGGATATACGCAGCTCGCGCGTAGTTCGTTCGTTTCAAGAAGATATTGGCATCAATTTCGGTAAATCGGCAGTCATTATCTCACGCAAAGGCGCTAAGGCGCAAAGGGACCAAAGTGAACCGCTAAGACACAAAGGACACGAAGTGGTTGCAAAGCCAAGTGCAGATTTGACGTCAGGCTTTGTGTGCTTTGTGTTCTTTGTGGTTCCTTTCTTCGCGCCTTGGCGCCTTTGCGTGAGACAAAAACCACTCCTCATCATAGGTCAGCGGCGCGCCTGTGTTTATTCGCCGTTGTCAAGTTTCATCGCTTCGGCGATGCTGAGTAGCCCGTCGCCATCCTTGTCAAATTGCCTAAACTGCTCGGTTGTGCCTAAAAACTCGCCGCGCGATAAATCGCCGTCCTGGTTTTTATCCATGCTTGCAAACCAATCAGGCGGAGGCACAGCTGCATCGCGCGGCGCTATATTACGGACAGCTCCAACCGGTGCCGCCAACAATTCATGCACGTGCGGTCCCAACGTTACAGCCAGGAGTATCGGCGTTGGAATCTCAGCACTCGACACGCTTCCATCGGCATCTCGATCAAGCTCCGCGAGCAGTGCAGGAAGATCTTGCCGCTCGCGCAGCGTCAAGCGAGCGTCCTGATCGCGATCCACGAGGCGCAGGAGCGGATTGCCGTCAATGACGGCGCCGATGGCGATTTGACTCGCACTTGCGCTATCATTTTTGCTCAACGTCGCCCCTGCTGCCGAAAACTCAATAAAGTCGCCGGCCACATCCAAGCTCAATACGTCGTTCGACGCGACCACAGCTTCGCTGCTCGCTGACAATCCTTGTCCAATCGAAACGACCGATGCTCCACTCGCCCGGTTCTCGTCTTCCATAGTGCTGAAATCGACGCGCAGCGTGATGTCTGCAGGAACCGCTAAGAGCCCGCGCGGATCACCGGCCGACGCGCCGCCCTCTTCGCCATAAACCTTATCGAAAGTCGCCGCCAACGATTCCCAATCCGTTTTCGAATCCAGCAGCAGGATGAGCGAATGACCGCTGACCGAGTTCGCGGCGGACTGGTGACTCGTCGCGCGGCGAATTTCACTCACTTCCACCACGTCGTCGCCGTTGAAGTCGGCGCGATTCAAAAGCGCCTCCACCTGACCAATCTCCGCTGGCGACAATGCGCCGTCGACATCCTGATCCAAATAGGTTTCCATTGGCGCCACGCCAGCCCGCTGCCAGGAAAGAGCCGGCGCAAGCAGTACAATCCCCGGCCCGGCTCCCCATTCCGACAGCAGCCAGCCAATTTCCGCACGGTCCGCCTCCGCGCCGCTCATCGCGAGGTAACTCATCAAACGCTCACGCATCGTCGGCGCCTGACGGGGTTGTGCAGCAACCGTCGCTGCGCGGCTCGACGGAGCTCGCCGAAGTCCGAGCGTGGCCTGATTCTCAGCCCCGGGCGAAGCTCGGCTCGCGTCATCTTCAGACGCCGGGTCCGCTGTGTTAGTTCCCTGCGGTGGCGAATTGTTATTCCCCGATCCGGCTTCGCCACCCGTTCCCTCATCGTGCGCCACTTCCGCTTGCCGTTCGGCCCCAAGCTCACGGCCGACGGGCGACTTCGCCGCCGCGATCACATCATCGATCCACGCCTCGCGCGAATCCCGAAATGATCGGCCGTCAATAAAAACCGCCAAATCGATTACCACGGGCCTCTTGCGGCTGAGCAGCACCAATCGCAGCCAAGGATCGTTTCGATCCGCTTCTGCGGGCACCGGCCAGTCACCCAGCGGCGTCCGCTGGTAGTTGGCCAGCGGATCATCCGCCGGTCGGGAGATCGTATACAACCCAATCGCGGCCTGATCGTACTGAGGCGCCACGGGCGCCGAGACGGTTTGCAATTTGCAAGTCGCAATCGGCACCGCGACCGTCAAGTCGGGACGTTGCCGCACTGGCTCTCCGCGCGCAATTCGGGCGCCGAATGTCGCGGCCATCATGAGCCAGATCAAATGACGATGCGTCATTTCTTTTGCCGGACTGTTAGAAGTTCGGCTACGGATTTCATGCCAGCAGCCCGTCGATCGGCGAACCGTTGACAATCTTGATCGGCCGACCGGTGTTCGCGTTGTTTTCCGTTTCCGGCGGCACGCCAAGCGCCTTGCACAACGTGGCCAGCACGTCGGTAACGCCGACTTCGTTTTCTTCAATATCCATTCCATCGGGGCTTGTGCGGCCATACGCCTGGCCGCCCGCAATGCCACCGCCTCCCAGGATGCACGACCATGCACGCGGAAAATGATCGCGTCCCGCCTGACCGTTGATTTGCGGCGTGCGGCCGAATTCGCCCATCCACACAATGGTTGTCGATTCGAGCAGGCCGCGCTCGGCAAGATCGCTCAAGAGTGATGCCCAGCCGGCATCCAGCTCTGCCGAGAGCGCCTTCACCGCCTCAAAATTGTTTGCGTGCGTGTCCCAGCCGAAGCTGCCCGCCGACGTCGAGCTCAACGACACTTCCACAAACGGAACTCCTTGCTCGACGAGCCGGCGCGCAAGCAAGCAGCCTTGGCCGAAAACGCCCTTGCCGTACGAGTCGCGAACATTCGCTGGCTCTTGAGACAAATCGAACGCCTTGGCGGCCTCGCTGTGAATCATTCGCAGCGCATTCTCGTAAACTGTGCGATGCGCCTGCGGCGAGGCGCTTGTGTGGCCGCTTAAAAACCCGTCCTCGAGCGCTCGCCAGAGTTCCAGCCGCCGCTGGGCTTGCAACGCTGTCACGCCTGGCGCGGGTGTCATCGCGTCGACTTTCAATTCCGCGTACCCATCCGCGCCTGCAGCCGGCGCCGGTGCGTACATGTTACCTCCGGCGACCATGAGCGGCGCAAACTTCGGCCCCAAGAACCCTGGCCCAAACCCGCCCTGCCCTGGCCCCCGATTCGGACCGACGCTGATATACGGCGGCAAGCTGTCGTCCGCGCGCGCCAATTCTTTGGCCAGCGCCGCCGCCAACGACGGATAGTTGATGTCGCTCATCGGCTTCTGGCCGGTCCGCATCAAATACGCGCCGCGCTCGTGATCGCCTTCCTTCGTCTTGAGGCTGCGAATGATCGCCAGCTTGTCGGCATGCTGTGCCAGCCGCGGCAAGTGCTCGCTGAAGCGCACGCCAGGCACATTGGTGGCAATGTCCTTGAACTCGCCGCCATTTTCATGCCCAGGCTTCATGTCGAACGTATCCGTCTGGCTGGGCCCGCCGGCCATCCACAGCAGAATGCAATGCCGGCGCCGCCGCGGATCGGCCGCGATCTGCTGCGCCAGCGCCGGCAACCAGCCGCTCACGCTCACCCCACACGCGCCGCAGCAAAGCGCGTGTAACAGCCGGCGCCGATCGACTAGATTGAACTTGGACATGGCGCTAAGTCTCCGGTATTCGCTTTCAAGCGTTGGATACTCATAATGTCTCACGCAAAGGCGCTAAGGCGCAAAAACAAAGCTTAAGATCTACCACAAAGAGCACAAAGCACACAAAGCGACATTTCAGAATCAAGACTACTTCTTCATGTTCTTTGTGATCTTTGTGGTTCGTTCTTGCCTTTGCGCCTTCGCGCCTTTGCGTGAGATAGAAAATCTGTTCATCAATGATTAAATGTAAACTCCGCGCTATTGAGCAGCGCCCAAAGTATGTCGCCCAGCGCCTGCTGGCGCTCCGCTTCCGTCGCCGCC
>DATFGJ010000031.1:0-4471 GCA_035249585.1 Lacipirellulaceae bacterium | reverse complement strand
CCTCATCGGGCGTTTCTTGCAATATCAGTACGTCGCCCGCCTGCACCAACAAGTTTTCGCGCGGGTCTCGAACCGCTTCATTCAGGTCAACACGTATGGTAACCTGCCCCCCACCGGGCGTCTCGCGCAGCACCGAAAGCAGGCTCGGCGACGGATTGCCGACGCCGGCCTGGATTACGACGCCATTGATATTGCTTGCATTCAGGCCGCCGTTCAGTAGCGGCCCGCGGCTCTTGAGAACCGCTTCGACGACGGTCAGGTCGTAGTCGTTTGGCAGGGGAATTTCATCTGCCGGCAGCAATCCACCGGTGTAGTAGAATTCAGGCCGCCGTGCCTGAACCATCACGATATCGCCGTTTTGCAGGATGATGTCTTCGGGCCGGAACGGCATCGGCTCGCCGCCGCGCGTTTGTATGGGGATTCGAATGATGCGCCTGCGATTCTCGCTTCGATCCATCAAATCCGCCTGGGATGGATAGTGCTGCGTGCCCGCTTCCGGATCGGATTCGCTGTCCCAGTAGCCACGCTGGACAATCACTTCTTGCGTCGATTCCAATCCAGGTAATCCGCCGCTGCGCGTCAGCGCGTTGAGCACGTCGTTCTGGTAAGCGGGAAGTTCGAGCACCATGCCAGTTCCCTGGCGGGCCCCGCCGATTTGAGTCCGCGACGTGCCCAGGCCCAGCAACGACTCCGTTCGCAGTTGGACTTGCCGTTGCTGCGAGTCATCGCGAATCACCATCACGCGCACGTGGCGTGGCCTCATGAGCGAAACCAGGATTCGGCGGTCTTCCGGACGCAGAATCTCCCGTTGCATGTAGGCGTTGATGACGGCCCTCTCGGCCTGCTCGATCGTCATCCCGGCGACTTGTACCGGTTCGACGTAAGGCAGCGAAACCGTGCCGTCGTCACGAATCGGAAACGGGTAGCCGACCGACGGCGGCAGGTCGGCACTTTCAGGCAGGTTCACCGGCGGCGGCGTTTCGCTGGTGCCCAGAACGCCCTCGATATAGATTCCCAGCGTGTCGCCCGCGGCCAGAATATATTCGTCCGGCGGTGGCTGCCGCAACGTTGTAAGAGGAATCGGCTCGTACCCTTCTCGCGACTCGGCCAGCAGTTCATCCGGCAACAGCCGCACGGGGATTCCGTTGGCGATCGGATTGGTAAGTGCCGCGCAGCCGGCGAAGAGGGCGCAGCATGCCGCCGCCATTGCGGCCACGAACGGCTGAGATTTCAGCCATCGAAGCCTGTTTTGCCGGTTGCTTGAGCTACCCTTGAGCACCATCGTTTAGTCACTCGGCCTGCGTTTCGTATTCCTGCACGTGCGGCATCCGCTAATTCAACCTGGATTCAGTAAGTCACTCGGCGCGACCAGCTGCGGAAGCTGGTTCGGATGACGTCGCGGCCTGGCCGATTTGCCTCGGCTATCGTCGTCTGCGGCTCGATCGTCGCCGGCTCGTCGACGAATGTCGCCGTCGATACAGGCGGGTTGTTCATGACAATGACATCGGGCCGCTGGTCGTCTGCGTCACTTGCGCTCAGGCGAGCCGAAGGCTTCGCGCCGAATGTCTCGACATCGCCGGGCTCTCTTGGAGATTCAATGCCAGCCGCATCCGCCAGCGGCTGTTCCTCCCATTGCTCCGGTGCCGGCGCATTCATCGAGAGCGGCTGATCGTTATTCTCTTCCGCCGGCGGTGGAGGATCGTCTCCGAACGGTGGTTCGGCGAAACGTGGTGTATCGAGCGGCGGTGGTTGCGAAGGCAGGTCGCCAGCCGGTTCTTGAAGTGACGCGTCTGGGTTTTCTACGGGCGAAGTGAGCGCCGGCGCGGCACTAGGCGGCTCTGGCAACGGCTCGCTATCTGGCAATTGTTCGTTGGCGCCAGATCCGTCGAAGCCGTCGATCGCCGACGGATATGCCGAATATTGTGGTCCGCTTGCAAACCCCACCAGGGACGAATGAACTCTTCCAAGCTCTCGGTATCCACCGTCACGCGCCACAGCGACTCCGTGGCGATAGCCGTCGAACCACAGGTTCGCGCGCACTTTTCCTTCAGGCGAACGCAGCATCACGTTCCAGAACCGCCGCGGTGGCACAGGCGGCGGTTCGCCCGTGCCGCCGAGATAAACGAAGTCGACGAAGCCGTCGCGGAAGCCCATGACGTAATCCGGCTCGCCGAACAGATCGGGGCAGCGGCCCAGTTCGTCGGCCAGCGCCGCATCAGCCCACTGGCGATAAGCTTCGACGCTGCGACGGCGATCGTGCTTCCACGAATACACGGCCGGCTCGTGCCAGACCGTGCGCATGGCGTTCTGGCAGATCGTGCATCCGGACGCGGAGATGCACCCAGCGAGGAATGCACCGTAGATTACGAGTGTCCAATTCATCGCGCGGAATATCGGATAGCCGAGCCATAATATCCCCCCACAGACCGCCAGCGTCGTCAAACTGTATCGGTGATTCTGATCCGGCGGATTGAGTCGAACCTGGCGGCGGCGCAACGGTCGACGATTTTGCGGGCGTGATCCATGCAATGCTGGCATGTGGCGAATTAGCCGAATTGTCGCGGCTCGGCGCCTGAAATCGCTCGATGTCGGCCCGGAGAGAGGCGGGTTTCTTGCCCAATTTGGTGCTTGCAAATATATTGAAGTCTCCAAGTTCGCATGCATGCGCGGGTATTGCCGGCCATGTCGGCGGTAGCGGAACCAAAGAAGCAACCGGATTCCTCGATGACGAATGCCAGACTCCCTCGTCCAGCTGTGGCAAGCTGGGCCCTCGCCACAGCATTTTGCTTGATTCTGTTGGGGGCAGTCCCAAACGCTGCAGGCGCCGCTGGCACCATTATCAGCACTGGATTCGAAAGTCCCTACTCGCCCGGGCCGCTCGAGGGTCAGTTCGGCTGGGTCACGGCCGGAAGCGGCAGTAGCAGTGCAACGGTGCAGAACTCGGTCAAACATTCGGGCACTCAGGCCGTGCAGGTGGTGAGGGCGGCGAATTCCGATCGCCGTTGGGCGGTGCAGCAATCCGGTCTCCCGACACGGTCGCTTGTGGCCATCGATTGGGACATGCTCGTATCGCAGACGCCAAGCTCCTCATCGTTCGGTCCGTTCTTCGGTATCGAAGCGTACGACGATGAAGGTCAGCCGATTGCTTTGTTGGGGTCACTGGGCGTCGACGCGACAACCGGTGACGTGCTTTACCAGGCCCAAGACACGGGCTTTTTTACTGAAGCCAACAGGAACATTTCCTTCAACCAGTGGCACCATTACCGTTTGCTGCTGGACTTCGCTACGGACACGTATAGTACGTACTTGGATGGCAATTTCCTCGTATCGCAAGGATTCGTTGACCGCGGCTTGAATCTCGACGACTTCACCGACGCCGACATATCGGCGATTGCCGCCACGGGCGATCCGGCGGGCAACGCGCTCGCGTCATCTGCCGTGTTCGATAATCTGGTGATCCGTGACGGCTTCGGAGATTACGACGTCGACGGTGACATTGATGCTGCCGATTACGCTTTGTGGCGAACATCGTACGGCCAGTCGGTGCAGTATCCGGGCAATGGCGCCGACGGCAACAATAATGGCGTCGTGGATACGGCGGATTACGTCGTCTGGCGGAACAGGCTGGCGATACCTGACGTCGTCGGAGATTACGACGTCGATGGCGATGTCGACGACGCAGATTATGCTGTGTGGCGGACTTCATTTGACCAGACGGTGCAGAATCCGGGCAGTGGCGCGGATGGGAACAACAATGGCATTGTCGACGCGGCCGACTACGTTGTTTGGCGAAAGCAATTCGGATCAGGCCAATCTATTGGCGCGGGGGCAGTTAGTCTCATACCGGAGCCAACCAGCCTCGGCCTCGCGCTCGTTACACTTCATGCAATAGCACTTGCGACCGCGCGCCGGCGATTCAGAAGCGCCATCTGAGTTACGGCCGCGTCGTCTTAGGGCGCCTCAAGCGCATCTTCGGTGGCTCGACCTCGATCGCCCTGCTGCTGCATCCATGCATCGAGCTGCGCGCGCAGTGCGTTCAACATACCGGCGCGGTTCGGATCTTCGGCAACGTTGTTTTGCTCCAGCGGATCGCGTTGCAAGTCGTAAAGTTCTTCGGCCGGTCGGCGGCGGTACCGCGCGATGACCGCTGCCGCTTGAGCGTCTTGCTTCGCCTTTTCAACCCACGAGTTCCAATAGGCGTTCCCGTCAATCGCCTTTCCAAGATCGATATGGGTCGTGTGCTCCGCCTTTGGCCGCAGGTTTCTGATGTACTTCCACTGGCGCGTGCGCACCGAGCGCATCGGATATCGATTCATGGCGCCGTCGCCGCTGTGCGTCGTAAAAATCGCTTCGCGGAACGTAGCACTTTTCCCGGTGAGGACGTTCTTGAACGATTGGCCGTCGATGTTTGACGGCGGCGCGCCACCAGCAGCGTCGATCAGTGTAGGTAACACGTCGACAAGACTTATCA
>DATFGJ010000030.1:0-3313 GCA_035249585.1 Lacipirellulaceae bacterium | reverse complement strand
GCGACGAAGAACGTCAACAGCAGTTTGAAAAGATTCGTGAGCGCATGGAGGATGTGAATGCGGATGCCGAGAAGCGCTTGAAGAAGGTGCTGCTGCCGCACCAATTCGACCGGCTGAAGCAAATCGATGTGCAAATGCGCGTTCAGCAGCAAGGAGCTGAGGCGCTGACCAGCGGCGCATTGGCCGAAACGCTCGATCTCACAGAAGCCCAGCGCGAACGGCTCGAAGAGCGGGCGGCCGAAGTGGAACAAGAGCTACAAGAGAAAATCGGCCAACTGCGTATCGAGGCACGCAACAAATTGCTCGACGTGCTGACTGCCCAGCAGCGAGCGAAGTTGGAATCATTAATGGGTGACGATTTTGCCGCGACGGATCAGGCACCCGGATTCGGCCGGCGCGGTGGTTTCTTTGGCGGGAACCGCAACGGCAACGACGGCGGAGGACGTCGCGGACGCAGCCGTGGTGCTGATCGGGATAGGAATTAGTATTGGATAGCACGGCGCGAACTGGCCGGGATCTAGGAACGTGGCCGGCGTCGAGCCGCACGAGCCGCCGGAGCAGGGTAGATGTGGGGCTCCTCCACCCACGCTTGCGTTGTGGGCCTCGCCAATAGCCGCCACAGGTTACGACCGTGCTAGTTAGACACGACGAGATTGACAGGGTCGATTGCTGCGCGGGCGATTGCCGCCCATAATAACGGCATCCCGCCAGAATCCCCCCTAAACAACAGAAAATGGAATCGC
Source organism: Lacipirellulaceae bacterium (assembly GCA_035249585.1). Lineage (GTDB taxonomy): Bacteria > Planctomycetota > Planctomycetia > Pirellulales > Lacipirellulaceae > JABDGM01. The sequence continues at coordinate 2,570 of DATFGJ010000030.1, read as the reverse complement.
GATGGAAGCAGGCTCCATCCTCGTAAAACGCGGGCTGCTCACTTCACAGCAGCTCAGTCAGCTCCGCCAGGACCGGCCGGAGGCGACGCGGCTCGACGTGGCCGCGGTCGACTCGGGCCTGGTCAGCGAGGAGGCCGCGCTGCGCGCCTTGGGCGACGAGGTCGGCATCCCTTTTGTCGATCTGGAGCAGCAGACGATCGACCTATCGCTTCTGCGCGGGTTCCCGCTGAAGCTCATCCACCGGCATGCACTGTTTCCCATCCAGCGACAAAACGGCACGCTCACGGTGGCCACCAGCGACCCGTTCGACCTTTACCCGCTCGACGAGTTGAGCGCAACCACCGGCCTCACGATCGAGCCGGTGCTGGCCCAGCGGGAGCAAATCGCCCGGCAGATCAAAGCGCACTTGGGCGTCGGCAGCGAGACGATCGACGACCTCTTGGCGCTGCAGGACGAGGAAGACATCCAGCTGCTGGACGAAATTGACGTCGACGGGGAACTCAGCGAGGAGGCCCAGGAGGCATCGGTCGTCCGGCTCGTGAACGAAATCCTGCTCGAGGCGATCGAATCGCGCGCGAGCGACGTTCACATCGAGTCGCAGGCGTCGGGCCTTAAGATTCGTTACCGAATCGACGGCATGCTGCACCCCCAGCCCATACCGCCGGAAATCAGTCGCTTTCAGGCTGCAATGATCAGCCGGCTCAAGATCATGGCGCGGCTGAACATCGCCGAGAAGCGCCTGCCGCAGGACGGGCGCATCAAGCTTCGCGTTTCCGGACGCGAGATCGACGTTCGCGTGTCGGTGATTCCGATGCTGCACGGCGAAGGCATCGTGATGCGGCTGTTGGACAAAGGGCGGATGCAGTTCTCGCTCGAAGCGCTGGGCATGGAGCACGACTTGCACGTGCGCTACAGCGAACTAATCCGCATGCCGCACGGCATTGTGCTCGTGACCGGGCCGACCGGCTCCGGCAAGACGACCACGCTCTATAGCTCACTTTTGGAAATCAAGGACGAGTCGACGAAGATTATCACCACGGAAGATCCTGTCGAGTATCAGTTGGAAGGCATCAATCAGATCCAGGTGCATCCGAAGATCGGGCTCACGTTTGCCGCGTCGCTGCGTTCGATTCTGCGGCACGATCCGGATATCGTTCTGGTGGGCGAAATTCGCGATTTCGAAACGGCCGAGAACGCGATTCAGGCGTCCCTCACCGGCCACATGGTGTTCAGCACGCTGCACACGAACGACGCGCCGAGCGCATACACGCGACTTGTGGATATGGGCGTCGAGCCATTTTTGGTGGCCAGCACGGTCGAGGCCGTGATGGCCCAGCGGCTGGTGCGCACGCTGTGCCCGAAATGTAAGGAAGCATATCGGCCCAACCGCGAAGATTTGCCGAAGGATTTCCTCTGGGACGAGTACGAGCGTCGCGGCGAGCCACTGTACCGCCCGCGCGGCTGCCGCGGCTGCCGGCAACTGGGATTCGAAGGCCGGCAGGGTATTTTCGAGCTATGCGTGACGACCGATGCCGTGCGGCAACTGGCCCACGACCGCTCCAGCAGCTGGGAAATCCGCCAGGCCGCTCGCAAAGACGGCATGCGCACGCTGCGCGAGGACGCGTGGCTGAAAGTGCTCTCCGGCATAACTACAGTGGATGAAGTGCTCCGAGTTACGAAGAGCGATCGCTTGTAACCGCAGTCACCAATGCAAAATGCAAAATGACAAATGCAAAATGAAAAATGGGGAGTGCGAACGTCGCGAAGGCGCCCTAGTTTTGCATTTTGCATTTGTCATTTTGCATTTTTGATTTTCTTACAATGCCTGAATTTGCCTATATAGCACGCGATCTCTTGGGCAACCGCGTGGAAGGTACGCTCGCGGCGGGCACGGAGCGGGAGGCTGTGGCAGCGCTTTCCGGGCGCGACTTGTTTCCGCTCAAGGTTGCGTCGGCCGATGGTCGAGCCTTGGCGCGAAAAGGCTCGCCGCGCGTGCGCGCACGGATCATGGCCGCAACGTACGGTCAGCTTTCGGCGCTATTGGGCAGCGGCGTGCCGCTATTGCGATCGCTGGACATCATTCGCCAGCAAACGCCGCATAAAAACCTGGCCCAAGTGCTCGAGGACGTCCATTCGCGGGTCGAAGAGGGCGCTACGTTGGCCGACGCTATGGCCCGGCATCCGCGTGCGTTCGGCGAATTGGCTACCAGCATCGTCCGCGCCGGGGGCGAGGGCGGTTTTCTGGAAGAGGCGCTCGATCGACTGGCCAAATTCACCGAGCAGCAGGATGAACTCAAGAGCCGGGTGATCGGCGCGCTGGCTTATCCGATGATCTTGTTCGTGCTGGGCACGGTCGTGGTGAACGTGCTGATCATCTTCTTCGTGCCGAAATTCGAAGGGCTGTTTCAGCGGCTGCGCGATCGCGGCGAGCTGCCGGCCGTTACCGACTGGCTATTGTGGCTCAGTTACACGCTGCAGAGCTACGGCATCTTTCTGGTGGCCGGGCTCGTAGCCGCGGGGTTCTATTTGCGAAACCGTTTGCAAACCGATGAAGGCCGCATGTGGCTCGA
>DATFGJ010000029.1:0-22647 GCA_035249585.1 Lacipirellulaceae bacterium | reverse complement strand
GCTGAACGGCGATTTCAACCCCCGGCGAAGCCGGGGCTACCAGCCGGGACCTCGCAGATCGATCTCGCCGGCCGGCCAGCCGGGGCCGTCCGGATAGCGCATGATCACGGGATTCCACCACGGGTCCGCCTTGGGATCCGTTGCCAACGAATTCACGAAGCGATTGTGAATGCGCACGGCGCCGAGCCGCTCATAGAACGGCTGAACTTCGTTGGTTGTTTGAAACAGCGAGAATGGGAAGGCGCCTTGATCCACCAGTTCAAAAGCCGCTTGCACGACAGCCCGCCCCAGTCTTCGGCCACGCACCGCCGGGTCGGAGCAAACTCGCGCCAAGGCCAGCACCGTGATTTCCTTGTCGCCGGCGCTGATCGTGCGCGGATCGAAGCTGGCGTGCGCGATCACGCGGTCACCTTCGCGCACCACATATGACCGCGGATGCTGCTCTTCTGGCCCAGCATAGGAGAGCCACTGACGGACCATTTCGGCGGCCAATGACTCGACCGTCCGTCCCGGCTTGGGCCAGATCCCCGCGACCAATTCGGCGATTGCACGCGCGTCTCGCTCGCTCAGCCTGCGGCGATCAAGCGTTTCGACCTCCATCGTCACGATCCTGTTGGTGTCCCGGGAAGCGCGCGTGCAAAGCTATTTCGTTTGGCGAATCGCCATCAGCATCAGATAGACAACAAACGATACTCCAAAACTGGCAAACCATGCGTAGCTATAGATGTCCGCGAAAAATTCCGGCACGATTGCCCGCACGGGCGGCGACTTTGGGTCGCCCGCGACCGCCAGCGTTCCGATTGCAACCAGGAATCCCGGCAGACTTATACCGATACCAAGCGCCAGCGCAATGAGGGCCCGCGGGTTGAATCCATGCAAATACCAATAAGGGCCATCTTTTAGGTAAAGGCCGGCCTGATCGAGCCGCGTGCGACGCAGGACGATGTAGTCGGCAATCAACACGCCGCCGACCGCACCAAGTAACAACGAGTAGCCGATGAGCCATGAATAGATATAGACGTCTGCGTTGGCCAGCAGCCGCCATGGTTGGATAAGGATGCCAACTAGGCCCGTGATCAGTCCGCCGATGCGGAAAGTAATGCGCCGCGGCCACAAATGAGCGAAATCGTTGGCCGGACTGACCACATTGGCGGCGATGTTTGTGGCCAGCGTGGCGATGCTTAAAGCGATCATGGCCACGACAAGCACAACCTTGTTCTCAAACATTGCGAGCAAGTTCACTGGATCCCAAAGTGCTTTCCTCTCGTTGACCGGCAGGTCGGCGTAGATCACAAACGCTGCCGAAGTGACCGCCACGCCGATGAACGAGTACAAGCCCATGGTTGCGGGCAATCCGATTGCTTGGCCAAGGACCTGGTCGCGCTGCGATCGGGCGTATCGGCTGAAATCCGGAATGTTCAGCGCCAGCGTTCCCCAGAAACTCACGTTGGCCGTCAACGCCAGCATGAACGAGCTCCAGAACTGCCCCTCCTTGGGCTGGCCGGGACCGAACTGCGACGGCTGCGAGAGCATCTCGCCGAAACCGCCTGCCCGATAGTAGGCCCAGGCCAAAAGGGCCAACCCGAGCAAAATCAGCAGCGGCGCCTTGATATTCAACAGAATGCGGATGGATTCAATGCCGTTGTACACCACCCACATATTGATCAGCCAAAAGAACAGGAAGCATCCGAGCTGCGCGGCATTGATGCCGAGATAGTCCAGGTCTTGGAGATTCCCCCAGCCTGGAACGAATACCTTCATCAGCGTGTAAATCGCCTGGCCGCCGATCCAGGTTTGAATGCCGAACCAGCCGCAGGCCACCAGCGCCCGCAAGACTGCTGGCACGTTTGCGCCGAGTACGCCAAATGATGCCCGGCAATAGACCGGAAATGGGATTCCATACTTCGTGCCCGCATGCGCGTTGAGAACCATTGGCACCAGCACGATGACGTTACCCAGAAAAATCGTGAGCACAGCCTGCCACCAGTTCATGCCTTCGTCGATCAAGCCGGAAGCAAGCATATAAGTGGGAATGCATGCCGCCATGCTGATCCACAGCACGGCAATGTCTTTCATTCCCCAGCGTCGGGCCGAGCGCGGCACAGGGGCCATATCCGCGCTATAGTAGGGCGACGCCGACACGTCGCGAGTGAGCTCATGAATCTCGCCGCGATCAGATGCAGATGGGGCGGTCGGGCGGATCATGCTGTGTTCCTAGTCGGCGCGAATCAGCTAGTGCCGGCCGCTTGCACAAAAGTGGCGTTTGTCGCGGCCTTCAGTAAATTGCTTGCGCTGGCAATCGTCAACATCAGTCGGTAAAATCGGGACATAATCTGCTTGACGTCGAACCCGCCGTGGCTGGAGTTTTCCTGTGGCAACCGATTTGCACGCATCGCTGCCGATTTGCGACCATGCACCTGCGCCCTACGACGGCCCCTCGCGCGAAGAGGTGCTTGCGCTGCGGCATCAATATCTCTCGCCCGGCATCATCACCTACTATCGGCAGCCGCTGATGATTGTCGAAGGCCACATGCAGTACGTGTGGGATGAAGCGGGCCGGCGATACCTGGATGCATTCGCCGGCATCGTCACGATCAGCGTCGGCCACTGCCATCCCAAAATCGCCGAGCGAGTTCGCCAGCAGACCGGCCGCCTGCAGCATACGACAACGATTTATTTGCATCCCGCGATCGTGCAAATGGCCGAGAAGCTCGCGGAAAAAATGCCGGCCGGGGTTACGCGCACGTATTTCACCAACAGCGGCAGCGAAGCCAATGAAATTGCGATTCTCTCGGCGCGCGAATACACAGGCAACCAGGACGTGATCGCTCTGCGCAATGGCTATCACGGCGGCACGTCGGTGCCGATGAGCCTGACAGCCGAAGGCACATGGAAATTCAAAAGCAACCATAGCACCAACGTGCACCACACGCTGGCCGGCTACTGCTACCGCTGCCCCTTCGGCCTCGAATATCCATCCTGCGGCGTCAAATGCGCGCATGACATCAAAAATGTCATCCAGTATGAGACGCCGGGTGAAATCGCTTGCTTCATTGGCGAGCCGATTCAGGGCGTCGGCGGTGCCGTCACGCCGCCCAAAGAATTCTTCAAGATCGCTTACGACATCGTTCGCGCGCACGGCGGCATCTGCATCGCAGACGAGGTGCAAGGCGGCTTCGGCCGCACCGGGCATCACTACTGGGCCCACCAAAATTGGGACGTGGTGCCCGACATGATCACAATGGCCAAGGGCATCGGCAACGGCGCGCCACTGGCGGCCATGACGACAACGGTCGGCATCTCGGAGGTCATGAAGAACCGCGTGCATTTCAATACATTCGGCGGCAACCCGATCAGCATGACACAGGGCCTGGCCACCTTGGAAGTGATTGACGAAGAAAACATTCAACAGAACGCACTCGCGGTCGGCACACATTTGAAAGACGCGCTCGTCGATTTGCAGGACAAGCATGAACTGATAGGTGAGGTTCGCGGGCTGGGCCTCATGCTCGGCGTCGAGCTCGTGCGCGATCGTCATACCAAGGAACCGGCAAACACCGAAACGCTGGATGTCATGGAGCGCATGAAAGAGCGCGGCGTGCTCGTCGGCAAAGGGGGGCTCTTCGGCAATACGCTGCGCATCAAGCCGCCCATGTGTATCACCAAGGACGATGCTGACTACCTCGTGGCCATGCTCGACGAGGTGCTGGAAAGCGTTGAAGTACTGCAAAATAGCTCACGCTAAGGCGCCAAGAATTTGAAGGGCTTTTCTACATGGCCACGCTTGAAACCACGGTCAACGGCCTGAAATTGCCGAATCCTTTCGTGATCGGTTCGGGCCCGCCCGGCACGAACGCGAATGTGATTGGCAAAGCGCTCGATGAAGGTTGGGGCGCCGTGATCTGCAAGACCGTGAGCCTTGATGCTGGCAAAGTGGTCAACGTCCAGCCGCGCTACGCCCGGCTGCGCAGCCGTGAGTCGGGTGAGATCTACGGATGGGAGAACATCGAGCTCATCTCGGATCGAAGCTTCGATACGTGGATCGATGAATTCAAACAGGTAAAGGACAAGTATCCAGACCGCGTCCTGATTGCGTCCATTATGGAGGAATACAATCGCAATGCCTGGCATGAAATTGTCGGACGTTGCCAGGATGCCGGCGTCGACGCATTCGAGCTCAACATGTCGTGCCCACATGGTCTGCCTGAGCGAAAAATGGGCGCCGCCATGGGCGAGAATCCGGACATACTGGAAGAGGTTTGCGGCTGGGTGATGGAAGTCGCCAAGCGGCCCGTGTGGGCCAAGATGACGCCAAACGTCACGCACATTGAAGATCCGACACGCGCCTCGCTGCGCGCCGGATGCGACGGCATCAGCGCAATCAACACGATACGCAGCGTGCTGGGCGTGGATCTGGATACGCTGCGCCCCGAGCCGACGGTGGAAGGATTTACGACTCCCGGCGGCTATTCCTGCCAGGCCGTAATGCCCATTGCGCTACGGATGTGCATGGAAATCGCCACCCTCATCCGCCGCGAGTTTCCCGGGCGCACTCTTAGCGGCATCGGCGGCATCGAGACCGGCAACGACGCCGCACAGTTCATATTACTCGGCTGCGACAGCGTGCAGGTGTGCACAGGAGTGATGAAGTTCGGCTATCCAATCGTTCACGAGATGAAAGATCAACTGCTCGCGTTTATGGACAAGCACAAGTTTCAGCGCATCGAGGACTTCAAGGGCTACAGCGTTCAGTTCTTTACGACGCATGCCGACCTTGTGAGACGCCAATTCGAGGCTCGCGCGGCCAAGAAAGCCGAACACGAGCGCAAAAAGGTGATTCGGTCGGATGCCGAGTGGAAAGGCGACGACTTCGTAACCCAGACCGAAGCCCTCGCCCGCGGCTAATGCCAAGTGCCGCGGAATAAGCTATGCTTAAATCAGCTTGGCCAAAGCACGTCTTTTCTACACTATTCATCTTATCTATTTTGACAAACGGCCTTGTCCCGGGCTGTCAGTTTGTCATACTAGGCAACTTGAGCGATGGGAAGCGCTTTCAGCATAGTGTTTACAAATTAATTCGGATTTGCTTTAATATCGCGGGAACAGATTTGGTCGCATGTCGACCCTCTTACGCCGAAGCGCTATGCAATTCGGACGTCTCTGTTCTGGAGGCGAAGGCGTGAGTAGGTGTACGGAGGGAGCCGTTTCACAGGCGTTCATTCAGCGAACGTCGGTGGCCATGATGTCGCTATAGCACGGCGGCATTCGCATAGCACCTTGTCGTTCTGGGCAAACTAGTTACTTGGCGGGATTGGCTTAGCGGGATTCTAAGTCTAGGTGCAGCACCATCAGTGATAGCTCTGGCGCTACGCGCGCTTTTGCGTCCAGCGCCTTCAGTCTATTCGCTCGGTTTCTCGCTGGCCGATGACTATAGCAGTCTGCTCAGCAATATCTTTTCGAGGGATTGGAAATATCATGAGCGTCCGGACATTTGCGCGGTTGCTTTCTGATCTTCGTTTTAAATCGCGGAGGCGAAGCCGGCGCTCTGGCACCTTCAAGAATCCGCAATTGCAGCGACTACAGGTCGAGCATTTGGAAAGCCGCCGATTGCTCTCGGCTAACCAGATCAGTTACGACAGTTTCGTCCGAGCAGTTGTCATTGAAGGCACGGCGGGGAACGACTTTGCGAAAGTATGGACTGATGCAAGTTCTGTTCACGTGCAGCTTCAAAACCAGGCCGGTACGAAGAACGTCTCTTTTTCGCGGTCCTCTGTCGACTGGGTTCGATTTTCTGGCGCCGACGGCGCAGATCGATTTGAAAACTTCTCTGCGCTTGTTTCACAGGCCTGGGGCGGTGCCGGGAACGATGTGTTGATTGGCGGATCTGGCCAGGATGACCTCATTGGCGAAGACGGCCACGATCAGCTCTTCGGTCTGGGCAATGACGACGAATTAATCGGTGGCAAAGGTGATGATGTTCTTTATGGCGGCGATGGCAAGGATGGGCTCAGCGGCGAAGATGGCAATGACAATCTCTATGGTGAGGCGGGCAGCGACACACTTACGGGCGCGGCCGGCAACGACGTGATCGTGGCTGGTCTTGATCACGATTTTGTTCTCGGCGGCATCGGCGATGACACGCTTATTGGAAATGAAGGTCATGACACGATGCGGGGGGAGGACGGCAACGACACGTTTTGGGGCCTGGCCGGCGATGATATCTTAATCGGGGGCAACGGAGACGACTGGCTCTATGGCGGTGACGGAAACGATACGCTCAGCGGCGAAGAGGGCCACGATAGGCTCTACGCTGACGCGGGCAATGACTCGCTTTCTGGCGCCGCCGGAAACGATGTTCTCATTGCCGGAATCGGTGACGATTACGGCCTTGGCGGATTGGGGGATGACACGCTGATTGGCGATGACGGCATCGATAGGCTCTACGGAGACGATGGCAACGATTTCCTCTCGGGCCTGGCCGGCGATGATACTCTAGTGGCCGGCAATGGCGATGATGTCATTTACGGCGGCGACGGCAAGGACGGGCTCAGCGGCGAAGCGGGCAACGATCAGCTCTTCGGCGACGCTGGCGACGATGGGCTTTGGGGCGCCGCGGGGAACGACATTATCTATGGCGGGCTTGACAACGATTACATGCTCGGTGGGATCGGTGACGACACGCTGCTGGGCCACGAGGGCGTCGACTCTATCTACGGCGAAGATGGCAACGACGTGCTCAGTGGCCTTGCCGGTGATGATACGATGGTCGGCGGTAGCGGCGACGATGCCCTTTATGGCGGCGACGGCAAAGACGCGCTCAGCGGCGAGGACGGCGCGGATCGGCTGTTCGGCGACGAAGGGGACGACTCGTTAGCCGGCGCTGCCGGTAATGACCTCGTTTCAGGCGGCCTGGGAGATGATTACATCCTGGGCGGCATCGGCAATGACTACCTTCACGGCGGTGAAGGAAAAGATTTAATCTACGGAAATGAAGGCAACGACCTGGCCTGGGGTTGGCATGGAGACGACCTGCTCGTGGGTGGAATCGGCGACGACTCCCTTACTGGCGGGGACGGCCAGGATGTGCTCCAGGGTGAGGACGGAAACGATCAACTGCATGGCCAAAACGACAGCGACGGCCTGTGGGGCGGAGCCGGCCACGATATTATTACGTCCGGGGGTGGAGATGATTTCGTCGTCGGCGGCGCGGGGGCAGACTTCCTCGACGGCGGTGATGGCGTCGACCGGATACAGGGCGGCGACGGTAACGACGTTCTGTTTGGCGGCCGAGGTAAAGACGACCTCTTCGGCGAAAACGATGACGACATCCTCGTCGGGGGCTGGACCGTTCACGAAGCGAACTCCTCTCACCTGCAGGCACTGATATTTGCCTGGGGTTCAACCACGCCATATACATCGCGCGTTAACCAGATTAGTAACGAACTTTTCATCGCTCGCCTTCAGTCCGAAAAGACAGTTTTCGACGATCAAGTGCCTGATGCCCTGTATGGCGGCTCCGGACAAGATTGGTTTTTCCAAACCGGGCACATGGGAGTTTATACGCCTATTGCCGCGCAGAATCCCGGCGGCGATCATCAGCACGGTTCCGGACATCATGCGCCGCCACACATCGTGCACGAATTGCCCGAACTGGAAGGCTTCGCGCTGATTGACTCGCTGGATAAATTTTCTGGCCGGGAGACGAATGAGCTGATCCATTCGCTCGTCCCGCATGCCGACAATCCGATCCACCAGCGCGAACACCTCGCCTTGTTCGAGCTCGTGCGCTACGACCAAATAACCCATATCGCAGTTTCGAGTGGCTCATGGACTTCGCCGACCACTTGGAAGGACGGCATCGTGCCGGGCAACGGAGCGCGTGTTCTGGTACCGTATGGCGTGGAATTAACCGTCGACGGAGTGATTCCGACGCGCATTGCCACGATTCGAGTCGACGGCACCCTTTCGTTTAACGCCACGCGGAACACCGAGCTGCGCGTTGACACGATTGTGATCGGAAGCAGCGGCGCATTCGAAATGGGCACCGCGGCGCAACCGATCGCTGCCGGCGTCCGGGCACGCCTGTTGTTCACGGATAATGGTCCAATCGACCGGGCCTGGGATCCATTTGCCATCAGCCGCGGCCTGGTCAGCCATGGCCGGGTGTCGATGTACGGAGCGGCGACGACCGCGTATGCGACGATTGCCGGCGGGGCGATTGCCGGTTCACGCACCCTGGTACTTGGTACGATTCCCAGTGGCTGGCGCGTTGGGGATAGCGTTGTGATCGCCGGCACGACCTCTGGCGCCACCCAGAATGAAGTTCGTACCGTAGTCGGCCTTTCCGGTACGACCGTCACGCTCGACCGGGCGCTAAGTTTCAACCATGTCGCGCCGGACGCCAGCTTCCAGGTGCATGTCGCGAACCTCAATCGGAACGCCGTCATCGAGTCCGAAAGCATCGTTACGGACCGTCGTGGACATGTGATGTTCATGCACAACCGCGACGTCGATATCTTTTACGCTGGATTCTATCACCTCGGTCGAACGGATAAGTCGGTTGTTATTAACGACTCCGTAGTTCAGAGCGACTGGACGCTCAAGCCCGGCACCGGAACGAACCAGCGCGCCCGCTATTCCATCCACTTCCACCGCACCGGGCTTACCAACGATGGCAATCCGGCCACCATCGCCGGCAGCGCCGTGGTCGACAGCCCCGGCTGGGGTTATGTCAATCATAGCTCGAATGTCGACATGATCGCCAACGTCGCTTTCGATGTCCGCGGCGCCGCTTTCGCGACGGAAGTCGGAGACGAAATCGGCGGCTTCTACGGGAACATGGCAATTGGATCGACCGGAAGCGGCGAGGAGATCAACGCCCGTGAATCGCGCCAGGACTTCGGACACCAAGGCGACGGCTTCTGGTTCCAAGGCGGCGGCGTTTCGGTCGTCGGAAATATCTCCGCCGGCCACGAGGCACATGCCTTTGTGTATTACACGCGTGGTCTAATCGAGGTCATGTTCCCGCCTCCATTCCGCGCCGTGAATTTGGCGGACCCCTCGATCGCGCAAGGCAGGGCGGCGATCGACGTCTTCGACGTGCCAGTGACCAATTTCAGAGGCAATATCGGCTATTCGTCAGCGGTGGGCTTGAAGGTTCGATACCATCTGCTGGACTCGACGCACTGGCAGGACAGCTTGTTCGAAAACTCGATCTTCTGGAATAACCCGCTCGGCGTCGCGATACGCTATGCCCAGAATATCCACTTGCGGAATCTGACGATCGTGCACGCGCCCGGCAGCCAACATCCTTACGGCGTTGATTCCGGCGGCATCGACGGAAATGTCATTTACGAGAACCTCACCGTGCGCGGGTACGTGGATGGAATCCTGGTGCCGCGCTGGGGAAATAATGTCGTCCGTGGTGGAACGTTCAGCAATATCAATCACGACATCCTTATACCTACGGCCGCCTGGCGAGAGCGTTCTTTGTTGCTGACCGGCTTTGTCGGCACGCCCCGCATAGCATTGTGGGATAACACCACGTGGATTGTACCTACGACACCGGACTTCTTCTTTGTTCGCGATAACGTCATGCTGGATTTTGGCCCGTTCGCGAATCAGCAGGTATATTTCGCCGGTCAGAAACCGACGGCGATTCCGTTCACAGCGCCACTCGCGGGTATTCCCAGCGCGTATATCGGCCTGACCAACCAGCAGCTGTGGACCCAGTTCGGCAAGGCCATTGGCGGACGAATTGCCCCAAACAGCACGTTTAGCGTCCCTTATATCCAGGGCGGGCTGATCGTTCCGCGGGCTTAGGGCGTCTTATTTGTTGCCACAAAAAAAGCAGCCGCCCGCACAAGGCAGGCGGCTGCGTGAAAAACAAAGCGCGATCGTCCGATATTGCTACCGAACCTGATTCACGCTCGTGTTCAATTGCTCCATTGCCGTGCGAACGGGCTCTTGATGCGTCTGCCACGTCGCAATTTCAGCATCCTTCAATTCTTCAAGGGCCTCTTCGGCGCGGTCGTGCTGGCTTTGTAATGCTTCGACCTGCCGGTTGAGCGCTTCCTGCTGTTCGCCTTCGGCGGCATCGGCTTGCTCCTTGAGCGCGTTGATCCTTTCCTCAGTCTGCGCTAGCTGCCGCTCCATATCCGCGACAAACGTGTCACGAGCCTGGGTCGCTTGATGCTGCTGCTCAGTTGCACGCAGATCGGCAGCCGCCTGCTGCTCTTCCTGCTGCTGATCGGCAATATCCTGAGCGCCTTCTTGCTGTGCGTCGGCAACGTCGTCCTGAGCATCGTCATCCATCACAGGCCTGTTAGTCGTGTAGGGCTGTGCGTCTCGCCGCGCTTCGTCAATATCTTCCTGCGCGTCCTGACGCGCTTCAGCCGTTTCCTGCTGCTCTTCTTGCAGGTCCTCCCGGGCATCGGCGACGTCGTCGCGCGTGGTCGCGTCGCTGCAGCCGGCCATCACGAGGCCCACACCGGCCAAAATGGCCGGAAACGTCATTTTCAATGCAGACATTTTTTAATCTCCTGTGTTCCATAGGTACGTGGCGAAACTGCCGCGTCCGCCGCGGCGCATTATCACCACCGGGGTTTACGTCCGAACTTTCGCTGGCGCCCTCGACACCGAAGCGCCTGGCTCGACAGGAACGCAACTGTCGTGCCACGACAATGCGTCGGTTCGCCCGACAAGCCCTAAACGCTGTCTGACGCGATACTTCCAATGGGGATCGGCGACCAGCAAACGTCTGCGTGCCGTGAGTCAATTCCTGGACCGGGCGGTGACCGACCACAGTGAACACGTATCGCGCAATGCTGGCGCGAGTCCGCGGCCGTAAGCGGCTTGCCTTCGCAATGATTGGGCCTACACTAAAGATTCTTTTCGCGAATATCGCGACTCCGCGTTTTCTGGAGGCGCTTCGGTGTTTTCATTCTTGGGCCTGCATAAATGTCGATCCTTACACCTGTCGTTCTGCGCATTCATGCGGCTGGCGCGTGCTTGTTATTGATCCTGGGCCTGTTGACAGCAAATTGCTCGGCCCAAGAGCCCAATGAGGCCGCTGCACCTGAGACAGTCGCTGCACCCGCAGCGATGCCCGCGGCACGCGATCCCGGGTTGGAGATTCCGGCCGACGTTGTGCCTCAAGCGACCAATGGAGAACCGCTGCTGGTCCTCACGGCGCTGGGCGAATCCCAGGTTGTGCGTTCGTATTGCGATTTGGGCGATCATCGCCTGGTGATGATCTCGACTGGCGCGCTGACCGTCGTCAAGCGCTCCGATACAAAGCCCACCGAGCAGCCGTTCAAACTGTCGAGCCGCGCCGTAATGGACAAGGCCTTAGATGAGGCCGGCTTTAAGAACTACAAGCGCGTTGGCGCGAAGCCCTACTATTTCGTCTACGCATGCAGTGAAGCGTTTTATTTGCATACTCGCTCGATCCTGGAATCAATGCTTCCCGGCGTGCTGGGAACTCTGCGCGAATGGGGCTTGGAGGCGCCCGACCCGGCGCTCCCGCTGGTTGTGATCATCATGCCCGGTAAGGCCGAGTTCGACGCATTTAAAAAGTTGCCCGACGGGGTCGTCGCCTATTACAACACGCTGACAAACCACGTGGTACTGTACGAAGACCAGAAAATGTGGGATGCAGCGCCGGAGTTTGCGGCAAAGCAGGCCGCGTACACGATCGCTCACGAGAGCATTCATCAATTGCTGGCCAACACAGGCGTTCATCGGCGGCTAGCAGATTGGCCGATGTGGATCGCCGAGGGAGTGCCTGAGTATTTTTGCCCGCTCAGGTTCCAATCGAGCCTCGTGCGTAGAGGAACCGCGCAACTTCCGGTACGAACCATCAAGTGGGCACGCCCCGGTATGGTCAACGACCTGCGGATGCACGCCTTGTTGCAAATGACGGGAGGCTCCGGCGACTTGATAAAGAACCTGGTTCAATCCAATTCGCTCGACGCCGATGGATACGCCGTCGCATGGGGCCTTGTGCATTACCTGGCGAACGAGCGGCCCAAGGAATTCCAGGCGTATCTCAAGGACATCAGCAAAATCAAACCGCTGGACCCGGCCAACCGCCGACTCGCTGGTCGCACGGATCCGCTGTTCGTGAAGCACTTTGGCGAAGATTTCGCCGCGCTGGAGCGCGCCGTGCAGGCACATCTCACGAGCCGCGAATTGCAGGCGGACTACAAGGATCCAATCGTCAACCAGACGCATTATTTGTTGCGGCGTGTCCAAAAGCGTGGCCGCACTTTCGAGGTTCTGCTGGCGCTGACCACCTCGCCGGACGCCGCTCGCAAATGGAAGGAGGAACAGGAGAAAATGTTCAAGCGGGCAACCTTTTCCACAAAAATCTGCAAGTCGCGTCGCGAAGCGGAATACGAGCTGGCCAAGCTGCAGGCTCGGTAAAGCTGAGCCGTTATGAAAGCCAGATGATCAATGCGTCGGCTGCCGCATGAGGAATTTGCCGTGACCGAGCTGGCCCACGAACTTGCCATCGCGGACCTGAATCTTGCCACGCACCGTGACGACCGACGACCGGCCCTCGATCGGCCAACCCTCGAACGCGCTGTAGTCGACGTTCATTTGCTGCGTCCTCTGCGAGATCTGGCCGCGATAGTTGGGATCGTAAACGACGAGATCCGCGTCGCTTCCTAGGGCGATCGTCCCCTTTCGCGGAAACAGCCCAAAGAGTTTCGCCGCCTGCGTGCTGCAGGCATCGACGAACGTGTGCAGGTCGATGCGGCCGCGCTTCACCCCGTAGGTGTAGACCAGGTTCACGCGATCCTCGACGCTGGGAATGCCATTTGGGATTCTCGTGAAATCCTCGCGGCCCATTTCCTTTTGCCCCTTGAAATCGAACGGCGCATGATCCGTGGCGATCGTGCTCACCGTGCGCGAAGCCACGGCGTTCCAGATAGCATCCTGATGGATTTTGGAACGCAGCGGCGGCGACATCACGTATTTCGCACCCTCGAAGTCCGGCTTCTGGGCGTAGCTTTCATCCAGCACGAGATACGGCGCCACCGTTTCGATCCACACATTGATGCCTCGCCGCCGGCCGGCGACCGCCGCCTGGATCGCGTCGTCGTTGCTGGTGTGAACGACATAAACGTGTGCCCCTGTAAGCTCGGCAAACGTCATGAGGTGGTGCACGCCTTCGGCCTCGACGCGCAGCGGCCGCGACGGCTCGTGCCACTCCGGCCCGGTTTTTCCTTCCGCAATGAGCCGCTTTTGTAGCTCCGCTACAAGCGTTTCGTTCTCGCAATGCGCGGTGACGATGACGCCGAGTTCCTTGGCCAGCCGCAGAATGTTGTACAGCTCCGTGTCGTCGATTCCGAATGCACCTTTGTACGCCAAAAAGATCTTGAACGAGGCGATGCCCCGCTTCACGATTTGCCGAAGCTGCTCTTCGACGGATGGATCGTAGCGCGACACGGCCATGTGAAACGAAAAGTCGCAGGCCGAGATGCCCTGGGCCTTCGACAACCACAGGTCGAGCGCCGCGAGCGGCTCGTCTTGCCGGCTTGGGCAACACATTTCGATAAGAGTCGTCGTGCCGCCCGCGAGTGCCGCCCGGCTGCCCGAGTCGTAATCGTCCTTCGAGAACGTGCCCATAAAAGGCAAGTAAATATGCACGTGCGGGTCGATGAACCCCGGGAAGACGAGCTTGCCGCTGGCGTCGATCACCTCGGCGCCCGGCGGCGCCGCAAGATCGCGGCCGATCGCCGAAACCGTTTCACCCTCGCAGAAAATGTCGGCGAAGTATTGATCGTTCGCCGTCGTGATTTGGCCGTTCTTGATCAGCAGCGACATGATTTATCTCGCAAGTTCGAAGTTTGCTTTCGACGAGGCCAAAGTTTTGTTATACATTGCGTTGAACGCGCCGGCCATTGCGCGCGCAGTAGCTTAGCTCATAGTGATGTGGCGGAGAATTTGATCTATGACCGCGCAGAAGTCAAACTCTCTGCTTCGTTCGCTCGCTGCGATCGGCCCGGGCATTGTCGTCGCCGGATCGGTTATCGGCAGCGGTGAGCTGATCAACACGCCCGTGCAGGCTGCAAAGTTCGGCTTCGTGCTATTGTGGGTCGTTCTGCTTTCGTGCGTGATCAAATACTTCCTGCAGGTGGAAATTGCCCGTCATTGCCTGGTGCATAACCGCACGACGGTCGAGGCGCTGAATACGTGCCCCGGCCCGAAGATTCGCGGCACCTCCTGGACCGCCCTGCTCTATATGCTCGGCTATTTCGCCACGATGCTGACCATTATTGGCATCATCGGTGCGCTGGGCGGACTGATGCACGGCATCTGGCCGCTGGCTGATTCAGTCCATAAATCCACAAAGATCTGGGGCGCGATCATGGGAATTCTCACCATCGTCGTCCTATGGCAGGGCTGGTATCGCAACCTCGAAATGTTGGTGATGGTCCTGGTTGGAGGTTTTAGCATCTCCGTCTTCATCGGCGTGTTTTTGATTCAAGGCACGCCGTTTCGCATCTCGGCCGACGAATTGATTTCCGGCCTGAGGCTTTCACTCGACGTGGAAAACTACCGCGGCGAAGTTGGCTACGCCGTGATCAGCCTCATGGGCGCTCTCGGCGTCGCCGCCAACGAACTATTCATGTATCCCTACTGGATTCTGGAAAAAGGATATGCGCGCGAGCTGGGCGACCCGGCGAGCGCCGGCTGGACCGAGCGGGCCCGCCAATGGATTCGCACCATTTGGCTTGATGCCGGACTTTCCATGCTGCTTGCCACGCTGGTGACGGGCGCCTTCTTTTTGCTGGGCGCCGCCGTATTGCATCGTCAACAAATCGTGCCCGAAGGGTTGGAAGTCGTCGACCAAATCTCGCGCGTGTACACCGAGTCGTACGGCGGCTGGTCGAAGTGGATGTTTGTCATCGGTGCGTTCTGCACGCTGTGGTCCACGCTGGTGGTGATCACCGCTGCCAGCGGCCGCATGTGGGCCGATTTGTTCGGCAGCCTGGGCTTCTTGAATACCACCAACCCTCATGCCGTGCGGCGTTGCCATCAAATTACGCAAACCGTGTGGGTGTGCGGACTGGTCGCCGCGTTCCTACTGATCAATGAGGCTCCCGCGGATTTGATCATCGCGGGCCACTTTGTCCTGGGCGCGGTCATGACGCCGCTGTTGATGTTCGCCATTTGCTGGATGGCTTTTCACACGGACCGGCGCGTGCGCATGCGCCGTGGCACGGCCGTGGCCCTCATCGCTAGCGTGCTGGTGATCCTGGTCTGCGTGCTGGTGAATCTGTACGAGCGATACGAGAAGCTGTCGCAGCCGGCAAAAGAAACGACGCCTGCCGCGGCGAGCGCCGACGCCGACGACGACCAGCCATAATTGGCTCTCATGCTATATTTAGTTAGGGCCATTTGCTTGCCGCCCTGCCTCAACGGGCATACCATTCGCTGGCAATTCCCATAGAGTGCCAACCGGTCAAGCATTGGGGCCCTTGGGCTCCCTGGCCAATTTGCCCTATAGCCGGACCATCTTGGTCCGCCGCTCGCGAAACTACCCATATCAACCAGATGAGTCTCACCACTTTCGCCGAGAAGGACCTGCTCGTCGACACGCACGTTCACACGCGCTATTCCGACGGCACGGCGGGCATCCCGCGAATCGAGCGGCATTGCCGCGATCGCGGCATGGGGCTGGCCGTCACCGATCACAACGAGATTCGCGGCGCGGTCCACCTGTTCGAGCGCGAGCGCGTGCCGGCGATCCCCGGCATCGAGGTGGGGACCGAAGAGGGCGTTGATTTGCTCGTGTACTTCGAGTCGGCGCCGCTGCTGGAAGATTTTTATGTCGGCGCTGTCGAGCCGTTCCTGCGCACGCGTTTCATGGTGCGATCGTGGATCCGCACGCTGCGCTGCCTGGCCGTGGCGCGCGAAATGGGCGGTTACATTTCGCTGGCCCATCCCTTTGCGATTGGCCGAAAGTCGCTCGACTACCAGCACGACCGGCACGGCAAGCCGTTCGTCGAGACCGTGATGGAGCGCGTCGACGCCATTGAGTTGTACAACGGCGGCGTCCACCGGGCGGCTAACTTGAAGGCCAGCCGCTATGCAAAAAGCGCCGGCAAGCGGCTCACGGTCGGCAGCGACGCCCACCGCCTGCGCGCCATCGGAACTTGCGGCACCTACCTGTGCACAAAGGCGGGCACCTCCACGCCGGACCTCTTTCACGCTCTGACGACGCATGACGACTTGCAATTCAAAGTGCGAACCGGCCGCTCGACCGATACGCTGCCGATGCTCGGCATCATCGCGCTAAAGCACACGCATCACTTCGTGCGTGCCCACGCGCGGCGCAAGAGAGCTTAAGGCGTACGTCGGGTGCTTGCATTTGGTGCAAGCGTGTCGGACAATCGGCGCGTATGGAATGCAGCCGCGTACTCCGACCGCTTCGCATCGCCACGATCGCGTTCTTTGCATTGACGTGCGGGTTATTGATCGTGCTTTGGGCGCGAAGCTATCGAGTCGAAGATCGCGCCAGCGGCCATTACTCGAATTCAACCGGCGTGCGCTTTTATTCATCGCGCGGCTGGCTCGTTTGCTCGAAAAACACCAACCAAAAATATCCATGGGCGCTGGAGCTGGGCAGCAAATATTGGCTCCAGCCGGGCGATTCTCGGCTACAGTTCTCGATCCCGTCCGACTTCTTCCGGGGCGCGTCTTTCGCCAGCATCTCGATCCCGCATTCGTGTTTGCTTGTCGGATTCGCCGCGATGGCCGCGCAAATCGTATCGCTTCAGCCTGCGCTCGCTTCTCATCGTCACGACGCTCGTCGCAATCGCACTCGGCCTCTTGGTCGCGTTGCCGCGCCTATAGAACGCGATCGGCGATTCTGGGTACCACTGCTAACTTGTTAGCAGTGTTCTGAAGTGAAGCCCTTGTCGACTTGCCTTGGAAACGGTGACGAGCTGTTGGAACCCCTGCAAGCTTGGCCGCAAGGGCAATGCAATGAAGCACTGCTGGACAAGCCAGCAGTGGCACCCCACAGCGCGCCATAGGACGCCATTCATTGTGCGGCCAGTTTCACTTCGGCTCCCATAACTCGATTGGATTTCCTTCGGGATCATGCAGCCGGGCAAATCGTCCGTTCGGGTACGTCTCGGGAACCACCGAGACGTCGATATCGGCCGCTCGAAGCTGCTCCACCATCGCATCCAGGTTCCGAACGCGAAGATTGATCATCCACTGCTGGTCAGGCCGGCCGAAATAGTCTGTGTCGTGCGGAAACGGGGCGAACGCCGTCGGCCCGGCTTCCTGCGACCACGGCTTCTGGTCGTAGTCGCTGGGCACAAGATCGATTCCCAGATGCTGCTGATACCACTGGCTCAAAGCGGCCGGATCCTTGGAACGGAAAAACAGGCCACCGATTCCGGTAACTCGTTGCATACGGTTTGATGCCTTCCTTATTATTTGGGAGCCACCTTACGTCCGCGAAGTTCTCGCGCGCGGTTCATAAAGACCGACGAGCGTACTCAAAATGGAGCAAAGAGATCTTCCTCAGGGAGATCGTCCTCAAAGAGATCGCCGAAGGGATCTTCGTCGCCAGTTTCCGTTTCCGATGCCGGGGCGCGTGTCGTGGTTTGGAATGACGGTTCCGGGGCCATGCTTAAGAAATACGCAAACGCTCCCATCAAGATCGCGGCGACCGTCATGAAGATCAGCAGCGTGCGCAAGCTGAAACGCCGCCAATGAAGCCAGGGTACTGCAGCCAGCGCGGCGAAAATCAATGTCGGAAACCAATGCGGAATCATGGGGCGCGGGTACCCGCCGCGCGACCATTGGAATCCCAAGACGGGTTTAGTTGCCCAATCTTCGGATCGTCTCCATTTCTCGGCTGGATGGACGATCCATTCAAAGCGTTTCTTTATTGCTAATGGACCTCTGCCATCGTATGTGAGTTTTCCGTCGAGGGACTGACACCATTGGTCAGGTCTGCGATCGATGCGCAGGCAGAATATGTCGCACCATGTATAGCTCCGCATCCACAGCGCAACGAGCAGCACGGAAGCCGTCAGCGTCATGGCGGTCGCGGCGATTCGCAGGTAACGGAGAGTGCGGCGCATCGAAACGTCCTGGAGCAACTTACCGCAGTATAGCGAGAGTCGCCGCCGAAAAGAAAACTTATCTATCGGGCCCGGGATATTTGCGGGTGCCACTGGCTTTGCCAGTGCTGATCAAGGACCATCGGGTCGCGCACCACGTGAGTCGAGCACTCGTCAGCTTGTGCTGCGAACGGTGAGTGCTGGAAAGTCGGAAGAATGCATTCAGCCGCAAGGTCCTGGCAACAAAACGCACTGGCAAAGCCAGTGGCACCCTCCGACACAGGTCGAATGCGTCAGCCGCGTCTGCGGGCGCCAATCACGGCCACGGCGGGCCAAAGCGCAAGGAGCCAAGTAGCCGGCTCGGGGACGACCGGCGTCACGTCGGCGAAGGTCTCGCCCAGCCGCAGCTCGTCGATGCTGAAGGCGCCCGTCGAGTACAGCGTCAGCCCCGCCACGGTGCCCACGTTCGAGTTGTTCTTGACCGTCCCGGCTCCTGGCTCCAGGGCGCCGGGGACCGGGTTCATGTAAAGCGTGAACTGGTCGGTTCCGGCGGTGAACTCGGCCTTAAGCACCAGGAAAACCGTCTCGCCGACAAGGGTGGGAACGCCCGAGGAAATCTGCAGCGAGCCGCCGCGATCTTCCAGCACGTAGCGGTCAATGGCGCCGCCGCCCGGCTTGCCGACGAACAGCTCCGGCTCGACAGGTTGTTCCAGGACCAGTCCCAAGAAACCGTTGAAGGCGCCCGCGTGCAACTGGCCTTCCGGCCGCAACAAGAAACTGAGGTAACGCGTCGTGCCGGGCACGCCCAGCGGCGTGAGGAAGTCGCGCGTCAGGCCCGCAATTGCCGTCACTGCATTGGTGCTGACACGGTTGCCACTTGTGACGAGTCCGCCAGACGACAACGAGCCGCTTTGAACATCGTAATTCGTGTTGATGGAGGCATTGAAGCCGCCGGGACGCCAAGGCGTGAGGAAGCCAAAGCCGCCGCTGTTGCCCAACAGGTCGGAGCCGGCGGGCGCGTAATCAAAACCGTCATAAGCGAGCAAAGCCGCCTCGGCCGCCACTGGGCACAAACATGCGGCGCTGGCGACGATTAAGAGGACCAATCGGCGGGTGTTCATCATGAGCGGGTCCGCAAAGTTGTGATGTTCAGCGAAGTATGCCGTTGGAGCCCATTATACTTCGACCGTTTCACGGTACAAGCAACGCGACCTCCGTCTGGGACGTGGGCGGGTGCCACTGGCTCCGCCAGTGCTGAAAGAAAACTGTCGCATTGTAATGCGCGCGAGTCGAGCATGCGGCAGCTTGTTCTGCGAACGCTGCGTGCTGGAAAGTCGCAAGAAGTCATTCGGCCGTAAGATCCTGACATCAGGAGCACGGGCATAGCCAGCGCCACCCAATGGTCGGTCGAATGTGTCAGCCGCTGTGTAGGCGGGCGCTAGCCGAAAGTCAGTCGCTCGAGCGGCTTCGATTCTGAGGCGGCAACGGCAATTCTTCGGCGGAGTTGCCCGGGACTGCCGAGCTTTCCAATCGCGAAACCATTTCATCGAGCGCATCCTGCATCGCATGAAAAGAAGGCAGGCTCGTGATCATAGAGTACTCTGGATTTGCCGCCACAAAACGGAAGCGACCCAGAGTTCTGGCCAATGCCTCGTGCTCCGGCTCCGTGGAAGAATCGCTCGCCGAGTCTTCCGGCAATCGAAGATACCTTTGCCAGCTGGCACGTGTATTGAAGCGGCCCAAATCCTGGTGTAGCCGGGCCGCACTCAGTCGAAGAGTTCGCCGCAGCGACGCATCATCCATGGCCGCCAAATCGACGGCCGTGCTCCACTCGGGCGCCGCCAATTGCGGCTCGACGAATGCCCGGCGTTCGACGCGATACGACCGCCGGCCAGGCGTGTCGACGTTCGTAAAGGGTGCCCGCACCGAAACGCCGCCGTCTTCAAAAACATCGACGCGCACAAAGGGTGCGCGCACGTGGACACCGCCGCCTTCGGTGACTTGGACCCGTTGGGCCTGACAAGCCCTGGCCACGAGGATTGCGATTCCGCAGCCCAGGCTGCATCGCACAGCGACAATCATGACCTTCGATGTCATGCGCGCACCTGCTTCCTGACGTGGTGCATCTCGAGAGATTGCCGAGGTATCGGCGAGTCCTTGCCCTCATTTTAGCTTTGGCGATGGTGAAGGCAATCTGCCGCCGAATGGATCGACGACTGGCCACGCCAATTTCGTGACCGTGGCACTGGTAATGTAAATGGTGGGATGGCTATTTTTTCGGCTGATCCCATATCACGTAGTCTGCCCGAGATTCGGCTTTCGCCGCGTCATAGCCGCGTTGATAGCCAATGACATACGCTCCGATGCAGGCTGCAATCCGTCATCAGCCGGACTTCTGGTCTGCGATCGTACAGTACCACGCCTTCTGCGATTTCTTGTAGAATGGCTTTCGCATCGATTTTGATCCGTTCAAACTCACGTTCGCGTTTGAGATATTTGCAGACAAAAACGGGGCAAACGGAGATTTAGCGTCGTGCGCTGATTTCCTAAGCCGGTAAGATTTGCGCCCGTAGCTCAGCTGGATAGAGCAACGGACTTCTAAGACAAAACAGCCCGTTTCGCAATCTCCTGATGTAGAGCAAATCCCTAGTTTTTTAGAGTGGACGCGACTCGGCAGGTTGTCTAATAGGGTATAGTTGGACGCTTCGCGGGTGTCATGACACCCGACTGTTTCGGACCACTCTATCTTTTCCTGGCGCCCTCTCAGCGGTGAAGTGACAAGAGTCGCCCTCTGCTCACCGGCTGTGAATTAAATCATAGTGGTGCCGCAGCTCATTCATCTCTTGCACCAAGTGTCCCTGATGCGTGGCGTGACTGATCTGCTGTCGCAGCAAACGTGCTTCCTGATCGAGGAATAAAAGATTGGCCTGCAGCACAGATAAAAGTTGAATTGTCTCGTACCACGTGCAGCTCCAGTAGCGCCATTTGAGTCTGGAGCTACTCGGCTCGCCAGTGATCTTGGTCGTTAATCGCTCGCCGTGTTAGCACGCTTTCGCATCGGGGCGGCAAAGCATGTTGCCCATGCTAACCCCTAGACTGGTGATGCCCGCGAGGAGTCGATTCATTTGCGCTGGCCGTTGTGAGCAAACAGAGGGGCAGCTTACTTAGTAGCCAATCGTCTTTTCTGTACCCAAGATCTCCTCCCATGCCCAACTGGTCGAGACACACGAATCCTTTGTGGTCGTAACTATTTTTAGGATTTCGAAAGTCGCGTCACACACCTTCATGGCGCATCGAGTTATGGCGACGTGAAAAATTTGCCTACTTCGCGCATTTCTACACAATTTTTAGGAATCGTGAAATACACGAGATACATAGTTCCCTTTCAAGCGGCAACAAATCAATGACGCACCTATTCAACGAAAACCGATTGTCGTTCTCGCAGCTCGCGCGGCGTGAGGGTATTCACCCAAGCACATGTTGGAGGTGGGCGCCCTGCGGACATAAAGGCCACACGTTGGAGTCGTACACCATCGGCGCGCGGCACTACACAACCGAAGAGGCCTTCCAACGCTGGCTCGCGAAAACCAACGCGAAGGGAAACATGCGACCGCATGAAGCAAAAGTCGCGAATACTCCGGCATGGCTCGATCAGAAGCGCGATCAATGAAACGCACGAAGCTAAGCGTTCCGGCTCTAGCGAAAATGTGGGGAGTCGGACGTCAGAAAGTGCGCGAGCTCGTACTCACGGGCCAGCTCCGGGCCATTGACTTGAGCACGCGTCAGAACGAGCGCCCACGCTACGCGATCGACATCAGTGACGTTGAAGAGTTCGAGCGGCGGCGCCAGGTCGTCCCGAGCAAGACCATGATCACAAGAAAGATCCGGCGCCGACCTGCCGGAAACGTGAAGCCGTTTTTTTAAAAGGTGCTCCGCCGCCCTGCCAGGCGACGAAGCTTATATTAGGCCCCCGGAGATAGGAACCCAACGACATGACAATTTTAGTTTCTCGGAACAGGCGTAGCAAGCCACGGAAACGCAAGCCCGATATTCATTCTAGCGCGCCGATCGTGCTGTCTGGGCTCACCTCAAAAGGCGAATCCACGCTGCTGTTCTTGCGACCTGGATGCGAACATCGCCAAGTGGCGCTAGGCGACATCGACGTTCTCAATTTTGACCAACCGACACGCCTCGCCGCATGGCAGGCCGCGCCGTCACGTCAGCGACGTTCGCCAAGGAGAGCCGGATGTCTGCTTCGCGGCCGCGAAGATCGGGCACGCCTACCACGTCACCGTCGGGGATTCAGACGTCAATGGCTGCGTGGCCCGGACGGCATGCGCACGCACGGGATTCGCGAGTATGCCGATGCCGCATGGCTCGGGGTCGTGCATGAGGACGGAGCGTTCCTCGTGGCGCTCAATGCTAAACCTGCACAATTGCCCTTCTAGTCGCCTAGGCCGTAGAACACGGACGGCTAAGAAGCAGTGGCGCCCATTTCTCAGAGCGTCAAAAACCTCGCCGTCGACGAGTTCTCAGCACTTTGATTAATGGC
>DATFGJ010000028.1:0-12276 GCA_035249585.1 Lacipirellulaceae bacterium | reverse complement strand
GAAGCCGATTCGTGCCATTGCCGTTTTGCCCACGCTTTTTACGTTGGGCAACCTCGTATGCGGGTTCTTCGCGATCGTCGTGCTGTCGCGAATCGAAAAACCCGACGCGAGAATCGTCGACCCGGCGCCGCCGATTGAGTTCAAGCTCGAATCCGTGAAGGAAGTGATCGAGGGTGACGACCCGACGCATAATCTCATGCTATGCGGTGCTCTCATTTTGCTCGCGATGTTGTTCGATGCGATCGACGGGCAGGTGGCCCGCATCGCCCGCGGCGTCACCGATTTCGGCGCTCAGCTCGACAGTTTATGCGATCTGGTGTCGTTCGGTCTGGCGCCGGCGATCTTGCTGGTAAAGATGTGTCCGCAGTTCACGAGTTTGCACAGCGAGGCAATCTGGACCGTAGCGGCGCTATTCGCGTGCTGCGCGGCCATGCGCTTGGCGCGGTTCAACGTGGAAATGGATTCGGATGATGACCATACGACGTTTGCCGGGTTGCCCACGCCGGCAGCGGCCGCAGTCATCGCCAGTTTTGCCGTGCTTTCCTACACGCTACGTAACGAAGCGAACGTCGGGCGGGAAAACTTCGACGCGTACGACTGGTGGATGCAGCGTTTGCTGCCGCTGTTTTCGATCGTCATCGCTCTGCTCATGGTTTCGCGCATTCCCTACCCGCATCCGCTCACGCAGTTTATTCGCGGCCAACGCAGTTTTGCCCAGCTGGTAGCGATCGTGTTTTCGCTGATGGCAATTCTTATTGTGCGCGGCTACGCGATTCCGCTGCTGTGCGTATTGTTTGTTTTCGGGCCGCCGGCCCGGTTCGCGTGGGATCACTTGTGGCACCGCCGGATCAGGGAGGAGCCGCTGTTTTAATAGGTAGATGTTCACCGGGCTCATCGAACAACTTGGCGAAGTGGCGGAAGTCGTTGCCGAACCGCCGGGCGTGCGGCTTGTCATCCGCGAGCGGCGAATCGCCGCCGCTGCCAAAGTCGGCGACAGTATCGCGCTGAACGGCTGCTGCTTGACGGTTGTTGCCGTGGACGGCTGGCAACTCACTTTCCAGGCCGGTCAAGAAACGCTGTCTCGAACAAACCTGGGCCAGCTGGGGACGGGCGATGTCGTCAATATGGAGCGCTCCTTGCGCGCGGGCGACGCCGTTGGCGGGCACTACGTCACAGGCCACATCGACGCGGTGGGCACCGTCGATTCGCGCCGTGATGACGGCGACTGGTGCACGATGTGGTTTCGCGCGCCGGCACCGCAATTGCAGCAAATGGCCAGCAAGGGATCGGTCGCCGTTGATGGGGCCAGCCTGACGCTCGTGGATGTGGACAGCGAGCGGTTCAGCGTTGCGTTGATACCGCACACCCTTGCGCTGACCACGCTGGGTAGACGCAAAGTCGGCGACCGCGTGAACATTGAAACTGACATCCTGGCCAAGTACGTGCAGCGGCAGGTAAGTCAGACTTTGCAGCCTAACACAAAAGCGCGCCAGCTTTGAAAGGCTGACCTGCGATGACCCGCCAAACCAAGACCTTCCTGCTCGAGCGCTTCCGCGAGATGGGCATTCGCCCTGCGACGCGGCACGGCCAGAATTTTCTTATCGATCTGAACCTTGTTCAGCTGATAGTTGATGCCGCCGAGCTTACCGAAGATGACGTCGTGCTCGAGGTTGGAACGGGAACCGGCTCGCTGACGGCGATGATGGCCGCACAGGCGGCTGCCATTGTGACCGTGGAAATCGACGCACACCTGTTCGAGCTGGCCAGCGAGCAGCTTGTCGATTTGCCGAACGTAACGATGCTGCGCCTCGATGCGCTGCGGAACAAGAACAACCTCGACGATCGCGTGATGGATGCGATCGGTGCGCGGCTGGCCGAGGCGCCCGGCCGACGGCTAAAGCTTGTGGCCAACCTGCCGTACAATATCGCCACGCCCGTCTTGTCGAATCTGCTGCTTGCGCGGCACGTGCCGCACAGCATGATCGTCACGATCCAGAAGGAGCTGGCCGACCGCATCACCGCCAGTCCTTCGACCAAGGATTACAGCGCGCTGAGCGTGTGGATTCAAAGCCAGTGCACCGCGGAGATCGTGCGCGTGCTGCCGCCGTCGGTATTCTGGCCGGTGCCCAAAGTCACCTCGGCGGTGCTGCGGTTGACGGTCGACCCGGCTCGGCGGGCCTCAATCGAGGATCTCAATTATTTTCATCAGATCACTAAAGCTCTTTTTCTCCATCGCCGCAAGTTCCTGCGGGCCAATCTACTGGCGGCCATGAAGCGCCATCTAGACAAGGACGAAGTCGATGCGATTCTCGTCGAGATGGGCTTTGCGCCCGATACGCGCACGGAGCAATTGGACGTGCCAACGTTGATCAAGCTGGCAGATCGCGTCCGTGCTGCCGCGCCCGAGTGGACGCTGTAGGGGGTGGGCACTGCCGACCACGAATCCCGGCTCGGTTCAATAGAGTGGGCTGTGCCCGCCCCCCTACACCTGCTGACAGCGCCGCATCGCCTGGCTAGAATAGCGGCGTGAAGTCATCTTACATCGCGGCGCGCAACGAGGAGCCTGCGGATGTCGTTCATCGAAATGACCGGTACGACGCTGGAGCGAATTGTGGCTGACGACGAGCTGCATCAGGGCGATCTGGCCGCAGCGGGCGTGAACGGCCAGACGATCGTCCGCGTGAATCGGCAGGGTGACATTGAAATTCGCCGCCCCAGCGGTTGGGATGTGATCGGCGGACTTTTGGGCGATTTCGACGAGCGCGTGCGCCGCGAAACGGGTCTCGATTGGGCCTGACCTATATTTTTCTATGCCGCGAACCGCGAATATCGACCGGAAAACGTCAGAGACCCATGTGCGGCTAACGCTGGAGTTGGACGGCACCGGCCAATCGGATATCGCTACGGGCGTCGGCTTCTTGGACCACATGCTCACGCTCTTGGCCAAGCATGCCGCGATCGATCTTTCCGTACAGGCCGAGGGCGACCTTGAAGTCGACCAGCATCACACGGTCGAGGACGTAGGCATTTGTTTGGGGCAAGCGCTCAAACAATCGCTTGGCGACAAGTCGGGCATCCGTCGCTACGGACACTTCACGCTGCCGATGGAGGAGACGCTGGCCACGGTGGCCATCGATCTCAGCGGCCGGTATGCCATGGTGTTCCGCGCCGACTTTCCCAGCGCCAAGATTGGCGATTTCGACAGCGAGCCGGTAGAGGATTTTTGGCAAGCGCTGGCGGCCAACGCGCTGTGCAACCTGCACGTGCTCGTGCACTACGGACGCAATAGCCACCACATCTGCGAGGCGGTTTTCAAGGCCGCTGCCCGAGCGCTGCGCATGGCGGTGGAAATTGACCCGCGCACTTCCGGCGTGCCGAGCACGAAGGGCGCGCTGTAGACAGCATTTGCTCGACGGAGGGCCGGGGCCGAGGGCGGCCCAGCTCGCTTAGTTGGCTCGCTGAACTGCTCCCAACTGCCGGCGAGTAAGCTCCTCTTCGTTCACGTATGTTTCCAAGAACCGCGTGAGCTTCTGGAAGTCACTTTCCGCTTCGATGTAACGGACCACCGTGACCAGCGTGCTGGGGTCCACCAGCTCCTCGAACGGCACATAGCACAGCTGCAATTGGCCGCTCACAGAAACCATTACGCCGTTGTGGCGTTTTTCGACCAGGGCCCGATAGGCGCCCACGCCGAGCTGGCAGCCGAGCATCACGTCGAACGCGTGCGGCTTGGCGCAGCGCGATTCGTAGCCCAGCTGCAGCGCGGTGATCTTGCGCTTGTTTCCGGTTTGCTGCGTATACTCCTTCGAAATGAGATCCTTGAAGATATCGTGCAAGTTGACGGCCGCGATGCTGATGTGGCCATGTTCGTCGCGGCCGATGCCTTGCAAGTATTTTTGCGGCAATAGCTCGGCCAACCCTTCGGCGATGACGATCACGCCGTATTCCTTGCCTTCGCGCTCGCGCGTTGTCATCGTGAGCACGATGCGCTTGATGACCTTCTCCAGGTCCATGACCTTGCGCTGGCTGGTTTGGCCCGTTTTCGGGTCGGTGACATCTTCCGTCGTGGCGTACGGCCCGTCGATGTCTTCGACACTGATCACGAGGCTGGCCTCGCCGGCGATCGCCACGCCGTATGCCAGCCAGCCCGCGCTACGGCCCATTGATTCGACGAGAAAGTACCCGCGATTGGCTTCGGCGTCAGCAATGAGATTGCGCACTTCGCGACCAAGAAAATCGACAGCCGTAAAATAGCCGAACGTAAAATCGATGCCGCGGTAATCATTGTCGATCGTCTTGGGCAGATGCACGACGGGAATTCGCCGCGCATCGGGGGACAGCTTTTCCTGGTAGAGCTTGAACTTATTGGCGGTTTTGAGCGTGTCGTCGCCGCCGATCGAAATCAGCGCGTCGACGCCGATGGAGCGCAGCGCTTCATAAACCGTTTTGAGCGGCTTGACCCGCTCCGGGTCATCCAGATGCGTCGGATGAGAGACGTTCTTGCCCGGATTGGTTCGGGCCGTGCCGATGAGAATGCCCTGCGAATTGCGCGTTCGGCCGAGCATGCGGTGTGTGAGCATCACATAATCGCGGCCCTCGACAAGCGGGCGCTCGGGCGAGTATTCGACAAGGTGCGAATATCCGTGCAGCACGCCGACGACTTCGATTTCGTTGCGCAGAAACGCGGTGGCAGCCGTGGAGATGACGGCATTCGCAGCCGGCGCCGGCCCGCCTGCGAACAAGATCGCCACGCGATGGAAATTGTGCTGCACGCGTGGCGGACGCGCCATCGTGGATGACTCGGGCATAAACCAAGCTCCTGCAAACAGGTCCCTCGATTGACAGGAAAATACCGAGCGCGAAGAAATGCGGCACTCGCCGCATCGATTTTACCCGAATTCGACAACCCGCGCAAAGCCCGACACTCGTGGATTGGCGGCGGACGTCTGTAACGAAACGATAGTTACCAACAACTACTTTGTTCTGTCACCACGAATCGCGGAGGCATACATGCGGCTTGCGCCTAACCTGCCAGTAGCGTCCGCTCGACGAAGGTCGTGTCCACGCGACCCTCGGCGAAGGCGGAGTGGCTCAAGATTTCCTGATGGATAGGAACAGTCGTGTGGATGCCCTCCACGCGCAGCTCGGCGAGCGCGCGCCGCATGCAGACAATCGCCTCGGCGCGCGTCGGCTGGTGCACGATCAGCTTGCCGATCATCGAGTCATAATTAGGCGGCACGACGTAGCCGCTGTGCGCATGCGTGTCGAAACGCACGCCGAAGCCGCCGGGCGCAATGAGCTGGGTAATCGTGCCCGGCGACGGCTGAAAATTGCGGCGAGGGTTTTCCGCGTTGATGCGGCATTCGATCGCCGCGCCTCGCTGCTGAATATCTGACTGCGAAAAGGCCAGCCGCTCGCCGGCCGCGACGCGGATCTGCCATTTGATGAGGTCGATGCCCGTCACCATCTCCGTCACGGGATGCTCAACCTGAATTCGGGCATTGACCTCGATGAAATAATAATTGCCGTTCTTGTCGACAATAAATTCCACGGTGGCCGCGTTGGTGTAGGAAGCTGCCTGAATGAGCCGCCGCGCCGCGTCGCACATTGCAGTACGGGTTTCATTGTTGATGCTCGGGCTTGGGCTCTCTTCGATGAGCTTCTGGTGGCGCCTTTGCACGCTGCAGTCGCGCTCCCAAAGATGAACGACGTTGCCATGGTGATCGGCCAGCACCTGCACTTCGACATGCCGCGGGTGCTCAACGTATTTTTCAAGGTATACGTCGCCGTTGCCGAACGCCGCCTCGGCTTCGGCCCGCGCCTGTTGCAAGGCCGACTTGAGCGCCAGATCATTCGACGCCACGCGCATGCCACGGCCGCCGCCGCCGGCAACCGCCTTGATCAACACGGGGAAGCCAACCTCGTGGGCGAAGCGCAGCGCTTCCTCCTCGCTGGCGATCACGCCCTCGCTGCCCGGAACGATCGGCACGCCCGTTTGCCGTGCGAGATCGCGGGCCGCGTTTTTATCGCCCAGACGGGCCATCGCTTCAGGGCTGGGACCGATGAAATCAATCTTGCAGCTGCGGCAGATTTCGTTGAAGTGCGCGTTCTCGGCCAGGAAGCCGTAGCCGGGATGAATGGCCTGCACATTGCCGACCTCCGCCGCGCTGATCACGCTGGCGATCTTGAGGTAACTGTCGGCGGCCTTCGCCGGTCCAACGCAGTAGGCTTCGTCCGCCAAATCGAGATACCGCGCGCCGCGGTCGGCTTCACTGTAGATAGCGACGCTCTCGACGCCCAGCTCGCGGCACGCGCGAATGATTCGGAGCGCGATTTCGCCGCGATTCGCTACAAGAATTCGCTGGTACATGGCGTTGAGGGTTCAGGGTTCGTGGTTCAGGGCTCAGTGATCGAAGGCTGAACCCTGAACCCTCAAGTAGGCTCCACACGAAACAGCGGCTGTCCAAATTCCACCGCGTCTCCGTTTTGCGCGAGGATAGCGACGATGCGGCCGGAGCACTCCGCCGGGATTTCGTTGAAGACCTTCATCGCCTCGACGATGCAAACCGTGGTTTCTGGGCCCACCTGGTCGCCCACTTTGACAAATGGCGGTGTATCGGGGCTCGCGGCGGAGTAAAAGGTTCCGACCATTGGGCTGCGGATGGAAAGCGTTCCATCGTCGGGCGCAGTGCCGCCGGGTTTCGCTTCCGGTGGGCCACCGTGACTTACCGACGTCGGCGGCGAGGTAAACGACGCAGTCGGAGCTGTCGACACAGTCACGGTTTCCGGCCCGCGACGCAAACGTATCCGCTGGTCGCCTTGACGCAGGTCGATCTCGGTCAGATCGTGCTCATTCATCAACTCGATGAACTTGCGCACTTTCCGGACATCGAACACGTCACCGGGGACTGAGCCCGAATTCGTAGTCATGCAGATTCCTGAGTCCGGTATCCACTGGCAAGTCGATTGGTGAGCCCCGGCTCTGCCGGGGGTTTACGACATGGTGAGCTATGCGGCGACAAGATGTCAAACCCCCGGCTGACCCTGGGCTTGTCGGCATATTCCCATTCACGACAGCGAAACTGACAATTCACCCGCAAACACAATCCTCAAGCTCTTTCGGCACGTCGGTGAGGACTTCATGTCCGGTGCGAGTGACGAGCACATCGTCTTCGATCCGGATGCCCCCCCAGCCAGGCAAATAAACACCAGGCTCGACGGTAACAATCATGCCGGGCCGCAACTTTGTCTTTTGCCCGATCGCCATCCGCGGCGCTTCATGAATCTCCAGGCCCGTGCCGTGGCCCAGCCCGTGACCGAATGCTTTTCCCAGGCCAGCGCGCTTAATAACCTTGCGCGCCACGGAGTCGACCTTTTCGCCCGTCAAGCCAGGACGGATCGAATCGATCGCGGCGAGCTGCGCTTTGAGCACAACTGCGTACAGCTTGCGAAATTTGGGCGAGATTCTACCGGTCACTATCATTCGCGTCAAGTCGCTCAGGTACAGGCCGGAGTTCGCGCCCCAGTCGACGAGCGTGAAGTCGCTCTCGCTGAGCTGACGTCGAGTCGGCGTCGCGTGCGGCAAGGCCGCGCGCGATCCCACGGCGACAATCGGTGGAAAGCTCAGCGATTTAGCGCCGAAGCGGCGCGCTTGATATTCGAGCTCGGCGGCAACGTCAAGCTCCGTCATGGTCGGCGTGAGGCTGGCGCGGACGACCTCGAATGCGCGCCGCGCCTGTTGCCCAGCCAATCGCGTAGCCTCAATCTCGTCCTTGTCTTTGACGATTCGCAAGCGCTCGACGAGATTCTCCGTATCGACGAGCATCACTTTGGCTAGTGCTTTGGTGAGCGAGCGCTCCAATGACAATGTGGCCGAGCCGGCCTCCAATCCCAAGCGCTCCACACCAGCTCGCTTGACGGCTTTGGTGGTGCCGGCGAGCATCGTGACTCCCGGCACGCGCACCTCGAGCGGGAGGCCGGGGCACTCCGCCTCGAGCTGCGTCGTGTAGCGCGGATCAGTGACCAAGCGCTCGCCATCGAGTGTCACCAACAGATAACTGTCATCGCCGGTGAAGCCGGTGAGATAGGTGACATTTTTGAAATTCGTCACCAACAGCGCTTCGGCCTCCGCTTTGCGAATCAAACTGCGAAGCCTCTGGCGGCGGGCGGTGAACGACGACATGGAAGTCCATAAATGAGGATATGGCAAGAGCCGCCATAATACGGCCTCACTCGTTGCCCGCAAAGAGCGACAGCGCCCTGGCGTTGCTGAACTGGCCCGAATTCAGATGATCAACTGTCGCACTCGGCTTGGCTGAACTCCCACGAGTTCAGCTACGGCGGCGCGGCCGGCGGGCCGCCGAGAACGATGCTGCGCTGCACGCGAGAACGGCAAGAAGAAGGGCCGAAGGCTCCGGCACTGCCGATCCGCCAAAAAGCGCCGCCATGGCCGTCGGGGCTATTTGCCCGTTGAGTGCACCCCGCAGCCTGAGGAAATCCATGACGTCGGTTTTGCCGTCGCGGTTCATGTCGCCATTTTTCCAAGACGTGATCGTGCCGCGGCCCAACCCATTGTTGTACTTCCATCCGGCCACGAAGGCGGCGACGTCATCGACAGTCGCGGAGCCCATGCCGTCGCCCGAAACGATGCCGTCCAAATTCACGTCGCCGATGATCGAATAATCCGGATGCGACTCGATAATGTCCTTGATGCTGTGCAGATAGTCCTGGTTGTAGTACGAAAGGCTCGCCATCGTCGTCGCGTTGCCGTAGACGGCGGCGCCCGGCTGACCGGAGTACGTGAACACCGAATTGATGATGCCGGCAAGCTCCCACTGGCCTCCACGCTTGTAGAAGACGGCCGCAC
The DNA here is from genome assembly GCA_035249585.1 of Lacipirellulaceae bacterium. Lineage (GTDB taxonomy): Bacteria > Planctomycetota > Planctomycetia > Pirellulales > Lacipirellulaceae > JABDGM01. Next base: position 3,410 of record DATFGJ010000028.1, on the reverse strand, counting down.
CCGAATCGCCGCCGATGGCTTGTGCCTCGAGGTTTCCGACTCCAAAAGGCGGCGGCGAGGCGCCTTGCTGGGTCTGCGAGTCGTAGATCGTGAATGCGGAGATGATATCGTGCGTACCAACACCCGTGGTAAGCTTCATGACGCCAGCTGTGTCGGAAACGACGTTATTAGAGAACAACCCGCGATAATCCAGTGCGCCCGGATCGGAGGGATCATCGTCAAAATTTGGGTGCGGATCGGTAACGCGATTTGTGCCCCAACGCCGCTGCTGCGGACCTTCGATCTCATACCCGTGAAAATTGCCACCGCTGGTAACGGGCGACCAACTCCAGGGGTTCGGCGACTGATTTACCTGCCAGTGCGATTCCGGGGCCGCTCGGCCGGCGCCGCCCCCGACGATCACAACTTCTGGCGCTGTGCTCCGCGTGAAATTGGACGGCAGAGGTTGCGCCGCAATCGTGAGCGCCGGGAGTCCTGGATCCCCGTTGATCCGAAAAAGCTGCAGATCCGTGTGTTGCGACAAGGCAAACGATCCACCACCTTCGATGGGAACAGATGAAGGGTTAGAGACGGCATATTGGTGAAACGGATCTGCGCCGAAGCCATAGTCGAGGTAGTACGGTCCGGTCGTAATACTGCCATTCACGAGTCTGGTGCCGGCGACTTGATAGGTTACCGGCCCTGAGGCGGTCTGAAATGTAATGCCCGCGGCGCTGTAACCGATGTGGCGCGCCGAAAGCACCCAGCCGTCGCCGAGGTAAACGTAGTTGGGGGTAGTTGACAAATTGTTAAAGCCGGGATCGCCCTGCGTCCAACCTGGAAACGAGGTTGGACTCGATGTCACGTTCGGTACGACGTTTGGTACATTGCCCACAACGAGCGCTTGCGCCGGTTGCGAATTTGCAAACGTCAGAAGTAATGCCAGAAAGGACAGAAACCGGATGTCGGTCTGCCAGCGGCGCGGCCAATCAGCATGATTGTCGGCCGCACGACTGGTGAGAGATTGCCCGTCGATGGAAAGAGAATGTCCGGCGAATTTTGACACCGATCTGAATCCCCAAAGAGTCTGTTCCAAAGGCCCGGTTCGGCTACCTGCCATTGTAGCCGATGGCTTGTTTTTGGCCATAAGTTTGCAAATGCCGAGACAATGCAATTTCCATGATGGTGAAAAAAAGCAACATGCGGCTCTCAGGAATAGCCGGGCATACAAGCAACTGCCGGGCGGACTTGCGGTTTCAAATCGGTGAAATCGCTGTTTACGAGCTTGAATCCCGTTGCCCGAACAGCGACTATTAACCTATGCCAAGGTCATCTCCATCGACGACGGGGTTGCTGCTCAGCGGGGGCATCGACAGCGCCGTGTTGCTCGACCAGCTTCTCGAGCGCGGCTGTCGGGTCGTGCCGTTCTACGTCGCGACGGGAAGCGCATGGACCGCATGCGAATTGAATGCCGTGCAGCAGATATTGGACGCCGCGACCGTTATTCACAACGGCCTCGAGGAGCTGGTGCTACTCGAGATGCCGCTTGCCGATCTGTATGGCGACCATTGGAGCATTTCAGGTGAAAATGTGCCGGACGACACGACGGAAGACGAAGCGGTGTTCATGCCGGGACACAACCCGCTACTGCTTTTGAAGCCGGCGCTATGGTGCCAGATGCACGGCGTGGGCCAGTTGGCCCTGGCGACGCTGGCCAACAATCCGTTCGATGACGCAACGCCAGAATTCTTCACAGCGTTTGAGGATATGCTCGGGCGAGCCGCGTCCGAACGCGTGCACATCATTCGCCCATTCGCGCATTTAACAAAGCACACCGTCTTGCAACTTGGCCGGCATCTTGCCTTGGAGCGGACTTTTTCTTGCCTCTCGCCGGACGGCGGACTTCACTGCGGCCGGTGCAACAAATGTGCCGAGCGCCGGCTGGCCTTCCACCAAATCGGGCGCGACGATCCAACGCGCTATGCGGCAGGCTCGTCCCGGCATTGGTCCGGTTCGCCCGCATCTTACGCTGCACGCCGCTAGCATCGATGTCGACCGCGCGATGCGCGCCAGCGCAAAAAAGCAGTCCGGGCGGCTGTTGAAGCCGGCACCGGACTGCGCCCCCCTGGGAATACGCGGACCATCATGAGGCTGAGAGTCGAGGGTCAAGTGCCAGCATCCTGACAATCGACCTTTGAGTCTCAAATGATTGCGCCCTGTCCCACACCGAGCATGGTGAGGATATCGGCAGTCCCCGCGGCAACCTTTGGAAATCTGTGCCGGTCGCGCGCCCGCTGACGATTGGCGAAGGTTCGCCAGTCGAAGCAGCGAATTTCCCTCATCAACTTTGACGATTAGGTCGATTTTGATGGACGAGGAGCAGTCCATCCGCTATCAGCCGCAATGCGCGCGTAGTAAGCGAGGCGGGCGGGCTTCAATCGATCATCTCCAAGAATGAAAGCACGCTGATGGACCCGACGACTATCGTTCACCTGTCAATGGCGCTGGCTGCGATCGCCGCGGCGATTATTTTCTTCAACGTGCTGTCCGGCAAAGGGCCAAGAGGAACCGTGTGGCTTGTCGGCGCATCGGTTCTTACCTGGGGCGTGATATTGCCGATCGTGCTGCGCGATCCGGTCGACTCATCGCTTTCGCGCGAAATGGACTTGCTAGTAGTCGTGCTGCAGTTGTCCGCGGCGATCGGCGCGATTCTGGGCATCCTCGACGTGCTGCAGCAGCGGACGACAGACCAACGGCACGCGATCGCCGACTGGGCAATACGGCAGCCGTTAGTGTGGGGCCTTGTCGTCGGCACGTGGTTTTATGCCTTGCTCTATCAAGGCGTCATCGACAGCCCGAAGTTGTGGCGATACATGGCCGGCCATTGGGTGGAAGTTGTTGAGGGCGCGTTTTTCTTCGTCGGCATGGCCATGTTGGTGCTTCGGCTGGTCGAAATTGCGGGACAAAGAAAATCGGATGCTTTGACAACGCTCGGCGCAGTGCCGCCGGGCGGCCAACGGGTGGAAGACTGCGAAGGCCTTTTAGCAAAACTTGAAAAACTTCCGGCACGCATTCAGCAGAGTTACCTAGCGCGCCGGCTGCGCGAAGCGGTCGAATTCGTGCGCCGCAAGGGCTCGGCCGATTCGCTCGACGTGCAATTGCGGCATCTTGAAGAGCTCGATGCCGTAAACATGCACTCCGCGTACGCGACACTGCGGATCATCATTTGGGCGATTCCGATTCTCGGGTTTTTGGGTACTGTCATCGGCATTACCGTGGCCATCGCTAGCCTCTCACCGACGGCGCTGGAGCAATCGATGTCCGATGTGACCAAGGGTCTTGGGGTGGCATTTGACACGACCGCCCAGGCACTTGCACTGACGATGATCCTGATGTTCACAAAGGCCCTAGTCGAAAAAGCCGAAAGTCGG
>DATFGJ010000027.1:0-8129 GCA_035249585.1 Lacipirellulaceae bacterium | reverse complement strand
GTCAGATTGGCAGTGTACAGGTTCGCATTCGTGAGGTTCGCCTGGCTGAGGTCCGCGTCGGTGAGGTTCACGGCGTATCCGTTGGCGCCTGTCAAGTCCTTGCCAATTAGATAGGCCATTGTGAGGTTGCGGTTATACAACTCGGCCCCCGGCCCGGCATTCACGCCGGCGCCGTCGGGAGTCAGCGTCGTGCTTTGCTGCTTGCCCAGGCCGGGATCGCCGGGGTTGATGTACTCCCATTGAAAGATGTCCGAGCGCGTGTCCGCAGCGGCACCGAGGTGTAGCAACACAATCAGGCACGGACATGTGATACGTGTCATCTATGATTCTCCCGCGCGACTTTCTTGCCGGACGAGCGTTCACCGGATCGGCCTACGAAAGCCCGGCTTCCAGTCATGGCTCACCATAACATGCGAAATCGGCGCGGCCTTTGTTTCACATTGACGGGCAGAATCTGACGAATACTGCGACGAGGCATTATCGCTCTGGAGCGAAAAGCCGGGGCGACACACTGATATCGCGCGACGTCGACTGGAGCGCGATGGGGCTACATCGCAGCGGAGGTCACTGCGGCTGAGATATTTCCAATAGCTCGGCGGCTTCCGCCTGAAGGCGGCGGAGTTGTTCATTTTCCGGCTGGGTCCGGGCGGCCGGATTCATCGCCTTTGCATGCCATTTTTGCGACTCATCCTTATTGCCGAGCTGCCAGTGGGCCATTGCCAGAAAGAGCCAATCAAACGCATCACCCCCTTGGCGAAGCTCGATGGACTTCTGCAGCGCCGCGACGGCCCCCTGCCAATCCGCCGTCCGGTAGCGGGCGACTGCCAGCGTATTCCAAATATTTCCGTCAGCCGGTTCCAACTCCATGGCTCGGGTTGCCAGCTTGAGGGCGCGCGGCGGGTCGCGGTCTGGCAGGTTCGGCGTCATCAACAGAATCCACGCGGGACGGTTGTAGAATGCCGCGATCTCGGGCTGTAGATCGATCGCCTTTTGGTACTCAGCCACCGCGTTGCTGACCTGTCCTTGCTGAAGGAGCGCCTCCGCGAAATGGTAATGCAGAAGTGAATAATCCGGCGTGATTTCAACCGCTTTACGGTAGGCGTTGACGGCGTCATCTATCTTGCCTTGCTGCCGCATCGCATCGGCCAGGTTGGCATATGCGATAGCGAAATCCGGTTTCAATTCGATGGCTTTGCGGAATGAGGCGATCGCCTCGTCAAGTTCCATTTGCTGTGACAAAACCGCACCCAGATTGGCATGAGCCACTGCCGCTTCAGGCTGAAGTTCGACCGCTTTACGGTGCGCGGCGGCCGATTCGCCGAGGTTGCCCTGGGACGCCAGGACGTTGCCGAGATGAGAGTAAGCCAGCCCGAAATCTGGCCGCAACGCAATCGCTTTGCGACAAGCAGCGGCTGCTTCGTCGAGCCGACCCGCTTCGAACAGCGGATATGCCAGGTCCAAGTGCAGCCAGGCGCTTTGCGGCCGAAGCGCCAGCGACGCGGTCCAATACGTCAGCTCGTCGGCAAGAAGCTTAGAAACCATTGGCGAGCTGGGTTCCGCCAGCAGCCGATTTTGATCGATTGAGGAAAAGAAGTTGGCCAGCGCATAGGTTGTGGAAAATTCGTTCGGATTCTCGATTTGCGCGAGTCTCAGGCAGATCATCGCCAGCTCCCGGTGCTGGCCCTTGGTGTCGAGGTCGTATGCCAACAGCCGCAACGTCGAGCCGGGCAAATTCCGCGCCTGTGGCAATTGGGCCACGGCGGCGAGCGCCTCGAAATCGCTGGCCTCGATCGCTTGCCGGACGCGGTCGCAAAACGCATCGGCATCGGCCTGCCGGGCAACCGCCAATGGCCGTTGCCACCATCCGGCCGGCATATCGCGCCTGTCTTGATTCTTCTCGCTTGTGAGCCTGCGGCGGGATAACGTCCAATCGTCCAGCGCTTGAATCAAATTGCCGGCGATTCGATGATTGCGAACTTGCTGTGCGACTTGCGCGACGTCGCCCGCCTCAATGTCGATTCCGAGCGAACGAAATAGTTTTTCATATTCATTGCTGCCTCGGATGGTGTATTGCCACTCGTCATTGTCGGCTAACAGGATTTCTTCGAGGCGAATGACTGCTTCCAGATCGGCTCGCCACAACTTTACGCTTCGCTCAAGCGCGGAGGTTTGTTCATTTGCCGCCAGCAGTCCTTCGGCCCGTTTAAGGGCGGCCATGGCCTCGGGCCAGTTCTCCTGGTCAAACCTGCTTTCCACTTCGCGCAGCGCCGCCGTGATTCCGTGTTCCAAGGCGACTTGACGCTGCGTTTGGGCCTGGATTGCCAACGCTTCTTGGGCGGCCCGATCGCGCATTGCCCAGCCGGCTCCGGCGCCCAGAAGAATCAAGAAAAACAACACGAGGCCAGCCACGGCGAGCCCGGTGCGATTGCGGCGGGCAAACGTCTTCAGCTTGTAGCCAAGCGACGGCGGGCACGCCGACACCGGCTCGTCCGCCAGGTAGTGCATTACGTCCGTTGCCAGGGCGTTGGCGGTTTGATAGCGCCGCGCGCGATGTTTTTCCAGACACCGCATCACAATCCAATCCAGCTCGCCGCGGAGCATGGACGCAAGCTTTCGCGGCTCCACGGCGCGAAGCGCGGCAATCGACGGCAAGGTGTCGTGGCTGTCGCTCAAGCGCGTGCTCGGAATCGGCGGCTCCTCTTCGCGGATGATCCGCTGCATCTCGCCGAAAGCCTTCGCGCGCAGCACCTTGGGGTCAAATGGCGGGGTGCCTGCCAATAGCTCGTATAACAGAACGCCCAGCGAATACACGTCGCTGCGCGTATCGATATCGAGACTGCCGTCGGCCTGCTCGGGGCTCATGTAGGCCGGCGTACCGATCAGTTGCCGAAAATCGGTGAACAGCGTCTTATCCGTAAGTGGCGTCTGCACCGCCTTGGCGATGCCGAAGTCGATGACCTTGGCCACCGGCCGCTCATCCTGCGTGCTGACCAGTACGTTGCTGGGCTTGATGTCGCGGTGAATGATCCCTTTTTGGTGGGCGTGCTGGACTGCGACACAAACCTGTGCGAACAAATCCAGCCGCCCATCGATCGTCAACTTGTGCTGATCGCAGTACTCGGTGATGGGCACGCCCTTGACGAGTTCCATCACAAAAAACGGCCGGCCGCTTGCCGTCGCGCCGGCGTCAAACACCTTGGCGATGGCGGGATGGTCCATCATCGCCAGGGCCTGCCGCTCGGCCTCGAAACGGGCGACTACTTGGCGAGTATCCATTCCGAGCTTGATGATCTTCAGCGCGACGCGCCGGCGGACCGGTTGCTCTTGCTCGGCCATGAAGACGACCGCAAAGCCGCCCTCGCCGATTTGCTGCAAAAGCTTATAGTTGCCGATCGACGATCCAGGCCCTTCGCGCACGGCGGCAGTCGAGACGCTGGTGCTATCGCAGAGGGGCAATTTCAAGAAATCGCCGGCTGCCTCATGTGCCGCCAAGAGAGCCTCGACGCGGCCGCGCAGCTCCGCGTCATTGCCGCAGGCCTCGTTGAGATAGGCGTTGCGAGCAACCGCATCGCGCTTGGCCAACGCTTCGCCGAAGATTTCCTCGACTCGAGCCAGGTCAACGTGCATAGCGCGGATTCTCGCACATAGGATTTGCTTCGTCTTGTGGCACGCGGATGGCTATTGCTGCGCGACTCCCAACAGATCGGCCGCTTCCCGGCGGAATTGATCCAGCTCTTCATTTGGACTTGGATTGGCTACGATCCACTCGCCGGCTTTGTCGTACCATTTTCGCGCTTCCGCCTTGTTGCCTGACTGCCAATGCGACATCGCCAGAAAGAACCAATCATTCGCATCGCCGCCGGAGCGCAGATCGATCGCTTTCTCGATTGCCTCGATTGCTTTTTGCCATTGGCCGGCGCGGTAGCGCGCCACGCCAAGCGTATTCCAAATCTGACCGTTTGCCGGCTCCAACTCGACTGCGCGGGTGGCGAAGTCGATTGCCTCGGCCGGAAGGCGTTCCTCAGGCGCCGGCGCAGTGGCCAACCGCCAGGCGACGCTATTGCAAATGGCGGCATCGGGTTTCAGCTCGATGGCCTTGCGATAGGCGGCGGTTGCCTCCGCCGTTTGTCCCAGCTTGAGCAGTATGTGAGCCAGATTACAATGCGAGCCGGCGTACTGCGGTTCTTGCTTGATGGCATCGTCATAAGCCGTGCGTGCGTCTTCGAGCCGTCCGAGCTTCGTGTACACATTACCGAGATTGTTGTATGCGTCGCCGTTACCGGGTCGTAATTCGATCGCTTTCTTACAGGCTTCGAGCGCGTGCTCGAGCTGTCCGACCGCCTGCAGGTGGCCGCCCAAATCGGTGTACGCGGCCGCATCGTCGGGTTTGAGCTCGATGATCTTCCGGTAAGCGGCGATTGCCTCGTCGTAGCGACCTTCGTTCGAAAGAGCGCTAGCAAGAATGTGAAAACGGCCGACGTCAGGCTCAAGCTCGGCCGACTTTTGAAGCTCTTTGATGGCCTCGGCGCGTTGTTCAAGACCGTACAGTGCCTCAGCGAGATTTGCGTGGCTTTCGGCGTCGTTTGGATTGAGCTCAATGGCTTTCCGGCATTCGGTGATCGCCTCGTCGAACTTGCCTTGGCTGCTCAGCATGCTGCCCAGATTCAAGTGCGTAACCGGCTCATTCGGATCCAGTTCAATTGCCGTGCGAAGGGCAGCCACTGCTTCGTCGGTCTTGTCCAGCGTGAACAATGCGCTGGCCAAGTTGTTGTGCGCGGAAACATATTTCGGATTGAGCTCGATCGCTTTGCGGTAGGCACCGAGCGCCTCGTTAAGCTGGCCGTTGTCTTCGAGGGCCTCGCCGAGATCCGAATAGGCATCGGCGAATTTTGGGTCAAGCTCAAGCGATTTACGAAACGTGGCGATGGCGTCGTCGAGCCGGCCTATGGCGTGTTGAACATTCCCCAAGCTGCGGACGGCGGCGGCCGAATCGGGATCAAGTTCAATCGCGCGCTGGCACTCGGGAAGCGCCTCATCAAACCGGCCCAGTTCCTTCAGTGCGATTCCCAAATTGGAGTGCGCTTGTGGATTTTCTGGCTCGACCTTTACGGCAGCTCGGAAGGCCTCGAGAGCATCATCGAGCTGTTGACGCTGCAGAAAAATGGTCCCCAACTTGGTGTACGAGCAGGATAAGCCCGGGCCGAGTTTGATGGCCGCACGGTAGGCTTCTATGGCGTCTTCAATTTGCCCCAGCTGCTGCAGCGTCTCGCCCAGCTCACAGTAGGTGGTTGCATCATCCGGCCGCAGCTCGATGGCCTTGTGCAGCGCGCCGATGGCGTCGAGCAGTTTGCCTTGGGCGCGTAGAGCAAGGCCGAGATTGCAATAGGCGACGGCATGGTCCGGCACTAATTCAATGGCTTTATGACAGGCGTCAACGGCTTGATCCGGGTCGCCGCGCAGAATGAATGTTCGGCCCAAGCTCGCATAGTCGTCCGCATCATTGGGGCGCAGTTGAAGCGCTTTGCGAAATTCCGCGATTGCTTCATCGAACTGCCCGCCGGATTGCAGCAGTGTGCCCAGATTGCTGTGCGCTGTCGAAAAATCTGGCTGGATTTCAATGGCTTTGCGCAGCGATTTAATCGCTTCGTCGCTATGCCCCTGCTCGTGGAGCGCTATGGCAAGGTTCGTATGGGCTCCAGGAATATTTGGATTGAGCGCGATGGCGCGGCGCGAAGCCTCGATCGACTCGGCGAATTTTCCTTGCTGGTACAGCGTACGACTGAGATTGATATAGGCCCCAAAGAAATCAGGCCGGAGTTCCGCGGCTTTGCGATAGGCCGTATTCGATTCGTCGAATCGGTGCGATTCATAGAGTGCGTTGCCGAGTGCCATCCAGGCCCACGCGTTACCCGGACGCAAGGCCACCGCCGCGTTTGCATAGGCAATGGCCCGGCTGTCTTTGGATCTGGCAGGTTGCAATTCCTTCCGACCGTAGAGCTTCGTGACTTCGGCGCCTTCGATGTCCATGAGCCGCATGGCAAGCATCATGTTGATTGCGAAGTCGTCGGAGTGGGCGAAATGAGCCTGCGTAAGCAGCCCGATTGCTACCTCACGGTCCTTAATACGACGGTCAAACAAGGCCAGCGTCGAGGCAGGCAAATGCGGCGCTTCGGTCGAGCGTGCCAGCTCGGCGATAGTTTTTTCATCGTTTTCGAGCAGCGCAGCGCGTACCCGGTTGGGGAATATGCCGTCATCGGCAGCGCGAGCCACGACCAAAGGCCGCTCCCGCCACGCTTTTGAATCTGCAGACGCCGATTTGTTTTCCGCTGATTGGGCCCGCACATCGGTCCAGTCGTCGAGAGCCGCGATCAATTCGTTGCAAATTGCTCGAGCCCGGATGCGCGCCGCCGCCTCATCGACGGCCATGACATCGATATCGATTCCCAATGAGCGGAATTCCTGTTCGTAGCCGGTGAGGGCTGCGGGGCGGAATCCCCATCCCTCCTGCTGGCTATTCTGATAGGCAAGGCGAATGTTCTCGAGCCGCGCCAGGGCATCTAAATCGATGCGCCACTGTCCGATATTCTTTTCAAGCTTGGGGTTCGGCGCGCCGGCGGCAAGGAGCCCTTCAGCGCGTTTAACGGCGGCGGTCGCTTCGCTCCAATTCTCGCGTCGGTGCCAGTCTTTGACTTCGTCGAGCGCCGCCAGAACGCCAAGTTCCAGCACAGCTTGCCGCTCGGAGCGCTCCAGTGCGAATTTCGCTTCACGAGCCGCCCGATCGCGCACGGCCCAGCCGACCGCTCCGACCAGGAGCAGAGCGGCCACGGAAATGGCGCCGGCCGCAGTCACCGCCGCTTTGTTACGCCGCACGAACTTGCGCAGCCGGTAGGCGGCCGACGGCGGGCAGGCCGCCACTGGCTCATCTCCCAGATATCGCGCCACATCGGCCGCCAGGGCGCTTGCCGACTCGTAGCGCCGCTTGCGGTCCTTTTCCAGGCACTTCATCACGACCCAATCCAGCTCGCCACGAAGCATGGCGGCCAATTTCCGCGGCTCGACCGCGCGCTGCGCTGCGACAGCCGGAAGCGTATCACTGAGATCGCCAAGGCGCGTGCTGGGCGTGGGCGGCTCCACTTCGCGAATGATGCGCTGCATCTCCGCGAACGGTTGTGAGCGAAGAAGCTTCGGATCGAACGGCGGCGAGCCGGTCAGCAGCTCGTAGAGAAGCACGCCGAGCGAATACACGTCGCTGCGCGTGTCGATGTCGAGACTTCCCTCGGCCTGCTCGGGGCTCATGTACGCCGGTGTGCCAATCAGCTGCTGAAACTCCGTAAACAGAGTTTTCTCAGTCAGCCGCGCCTGCATCGCTTTGGCAACGCCGAAGTCGATAACCTTGGCTACCGAGCGATCGTCCTGTGTGCTGACGATCACGTTACTCGGCTTGATATCGCGATGGATGAGCCCTTTTTGATGTGCATGCTGCACGGCATGGCAGACTTGACTGAACAGATCAAGCCGCGCGGAAATCGGCAGGTTGTTCTTATCGCAATATTCTGTGATGGGAACTCCCTTCACAAGCTCCATCACGAAATAGGGCCTGCCAGTTTCCGTGGCGCCGCCGTCCAGCACCTTAGCCACACTGGGATGGTCCATGAGGGCCAGTGCTTGCCGCTCGGCCTCGAAGCGGGCAACGACCTGCCGCGTATCCATCCCCAGCTTGATGATCTTCAGCGCAACCAGGCGGCGAACCGGCTCCTCCTGCTCAGCCATGAACACCACACCGAAGCCGCCCTCGCCGATCTGCTCCAACAGCTTGTAGCGGCCAATCTTTGAGCGAGGCCCCTCGCTCACCGGCACGTAGGGGCTGGTTATCTGATCGCCGCCGGGCAGCTTCAAAAAGCTGCCGGCCGCGCTATGCGCCGCAAGCAATTCCTCCATGCGCGCCCGTAGCTGCGGGTCGTCGTGGCACGCCTCGTCAAGGTACGCATTGCGAGAAGTGGCGTCCGCCTTGGCCAAGGCGTCGCCGAAAATCTGCTCTACGCGCGCAATATCAACCGGCATGGCCCGGCCCTTTCATCTAGTCATGCGAAATTCGGCCACGCGTTATTCCAGCATTTTTTACAAGCCAG
>DATFGJ010000026.1:0-2604 GCA_035249585.1 Lacipirellulaceae bacterium | reverse complement strand
CTGCAATCCGACAGCGTGATCAGTGTGATCAGTGGCCCTGTCATGGACCTGACGGCAACGCTGGCCGAAACCGTTTCCGGACCCGGTGGCCTGACAAAGCACGGCACCGGTACCCTAATCCTCGGCAGTGCGGGTAATTCTTATTCGGGCGACACAACTATTTTGGAAGGCGGCCCGTTGAGCATCACCAGCCCGTTCCTCTCCGACGACGCGGACGTGCACCTGACAACGGGAAGTATTTTCAACTTGAACTTCTCCGGCAGCGACACCATCCGTTCGTTATTCGTCGATGGAGTGCCGCAGGCGCCCGGCAGCTATGGCGCCGCCGATCTTGGGGGCCTCTTGATCACCGGCAGTGGCACGTTAACAGTGAGCGCATTGCCACCCGGTTTGGCTGGCGACTACAACCAGGACGGTGTCGTCGATGCTGCCGACTACGTCGTCTGGCGCAAAAACGTCGGCGCAATGACCCTGCCTAACCGAGGCGAAGGCATCAGCGGAGACGTTGGCGAGGCGGACTACAATTTCTGGAGATCGCGCTTTGGTGATACGCTGGCAAGTGGCGCCGGGATCGGAGTGAGCGCAGCCGTTCCGGAGCCAACCGGAGCATTTATGGCGCTACTTGGAGTGGCCGGGATTTGGGCAATTGCCGCCAAGCGCGAAACTTCAGCATGAACGACGGCCAAGCATGCCTTCCGCATGACAATGGAGTAATTCAAGGAGCCGTTCGAATGAGACACGCGTCGCCGATGCGCACTGCGGAGCGCCCAGGTTTTACCTTGGTGGAATTACTGGTTGTGATTGCGATCATCGGCATTCTTGTGGCGCTATTGCTGCCGGCCATCCAGGCCGCGCGTGAAGCGGCACGACGCTCACAATGCGTCAATAATCTTCGGCAGTTGGCCATCGCAGCCCACAATTACGAGTCTTCGCGAAAATCCTTTCCACACGGACGCCGGGCGGGCTTCGAGCTCGACAAAAGTGGCAACAAGGTGACGATCAAACAATGGGGCCATCTTGCGCATATCCTGCCCTACGCCGAGGAAACTTCGGTTCACGACATCGTCGACTTCAAAGAGAGTTCCGCAACGAGCCCAGCTCGATTGATTCAGGTTGCCTTCTTTCTGTGCCCGTCGGATACCTCAGAAGATCGGCTCAATGTCTCTGCATGTTGGAGCGGCGTCGAGTGGAAGGATGCTGCGCGCACAAACTATCACGGCAATGGCGGCGGCGACACGGGGCAATCGAAATTGGTCGGCGACCTCGCGGTGGAGCAAAACAACGGAATCTTCGTGACCAATTTGGCCGTCAAGATGAAGCATATCACCGACGGCACGTCGCACACGGCATTATACAGCGAAGCAATTCGCGGAGACGCGGACAATAGTCGCGCGGAGGTTCCAGGTGATTGGTTTCGTATTCCTGGTCAAAACCAGAATGTCGACAAGGTTTACCAGGAGTGTTCGTCGATCACCAATTTCGCCGCGTACACTGCCAGCAACCAGTTTTCCTGCCGCGGCCGCAACTGGGTGCACGGAGACTACACGACGACGCGTTACAACCACGTGATGCCTCCCAATACTCAAGGCTGCAGCCAGGCGAGTGGCGGGTCAATCAACGCAATCCCGGTCAACGAGGATGGCGGCGCGACGACGGCATCCAGCAAACATAACGGCGGGGTGAATGTCGTCTTCGCCGATTCAAGCACCCAATTCATTGCTGACGACATCGACCACCTCGTGTGGCGCGCCATGGGCTCGCGAAACGGCGACGAGGTTGTCAACTTTGAACTGTGATGCACATTCAACCTCTCTGGCCGGTCCACGATGCCGGCGCGCCAGGCCAAGGCGGCTGCGGCGTTTCGACAATAGCAACTCACCGACAATAAATGATGCGACTCCTTGTTAGCTTAATAATCGCAGCAGTCGCGATACTTCGCGGCGCTGGTACCGTCACGGCCGATTCCAAGCCGCCCAACGTCGTCCTCATCGTGGCCGACGACTTGGGCTGGACCGACCTGGGCTGTTACGGCAGCGACTTTTACGAGTCGCCCCATATCGACTCGCTGGCGCGCGACGGCATGCGATTCACCGCCAATTATTCGGCCTGCACGGTTTGCTCGCCAACGCGGGCAGCACTCCTCACCGGCAAGTATGCGGCCCGATTGCATATTACCGATTGGATCCCTGGACTGCCGCCGGCGAATCCCAAATTGATCGTGCCCGATTTCACCAAACAACTGCCGCACGAAGAAACCACTCTGGCCGAGCAGTTGCACAATGCGGGATACGCAACGGCTTCGATCGGCAAGTGGCACCTGGGCGGCCCGGAGTTTTACCCGCAGCATCACGGGTTTGACGTAAACATTGCCGGGACCGACCGGCCGCAGCCGAGGCCCTCGTACTTCGCCCCCTACGCGATCGAAACGATCGAGCAAGGTCCCGAAGGCGAGTACATCACCGATCGGCTCGGCGAAGAAGCCGTAAAATTCATTCGCGCGCACGGGGACCGGCCGTTCTTCCTGTATCTGCCGCACTTTGCCGTCCACACGCCGATTGAAGCCAAAAAGGAGCTGATTGACCGCCACCGGTCGCGGCGTAAACC
>DATFGJ010000025.1:0-4366 GCA_035249585.1 Lacipirellulaceae bacterium | reverse complement strand
GGCCTCGGGCGAGAGCCCAGACGGCTGAACCGCCAGCAGCACATCGTACTTTTCGGTGATCGGCCGCGAGGGGTCTACTTCCACCACATCGTACTGTTTTTTCAACTCTTCGATCATTTCTGACTCTTCCGTCGGTCCCTGCATCGAGAAGCCGCCAAAGAGCTGCACGTCGGTTTTGAGAACGCCCAGCCGCTTGCGCTTTTGATTAGCCACCGTGCAGATCGATCGCACCAGCTCGTATTCGATCGGAATGCCCTTATCGATGAACGGGATCACGACACGGTCCAAGCCGGAGCTGAATGCGGCGCCGAGGAAAATCTCCTCTTCCTGCACCGCGCCACGATCGAGGGCGCGTACCACGCGCGGCTCGATGCCGTAGGCCTTTTCCGCCGTGGCGGCTTCCTCGCTGAAATTGTCGATCTCGTTCACGTCGACCTGAATCTTGCCGCCGCTCATTGAGGCCAGCTCGGTGAGCGTGGAGAGCAGGTTCAGCTTGTGAGCGGCGTAATCGGCCGGCATCTGCGGGCTGACGTAGGCATCAATCTTGATCGTCTTTACGTCATCGTCGGCGCGCAGCTCCTTCACGAGCTGCTCCGTGCTGGCGGCGAGCGAGTTGAGGCGCTCGCTGGTGATGTCGGCCCGCAGCGAGTTGTGGTAGGAGAAGAACATGTTCACGCCGACCGCCAGCGCCACCAGGCCCAGCGCGCGGGCCAGGTAATGGGCCCACATCGATTCATCCTCTTCGCGTCCGCCCCAGTGTCGGCGGCCGATGAGCACCATGCTGATGTATAGCATCACGATCGTGATCATCACGAAATAGCTGATGCCGCCGATGCTGATCACGCCGCGGGCGAAGTCGCCGAATTGCTCGGTGGCGCTCCAGCGTTTGATTGCTTGGGCGACGGTGGGATTCTTGATGATCCAGTCCGCGACGCCGAACATCGCCAGCGGCAGGTTAAAAATCATGCCCAGGATGAAACCCACGGTGAGGTTCGACGTGAGGAACGAAGCCACCATACCGATGGCCAGCATCGCCAGGCCGATAAACCAATAGCCGATGAAGCTGCCGATAAACAGCCCGCCGTCAGGCGAGCCCAGGCCGTAGGCGAAAACAAGGTAAATCGAAAACATCGAGAACAGGAGCGCAACCGAGTAAATCGCTACGGCCGCCAGGTATTTCCCGAACACGACGTCGGTGTCGCTTGCCGGCAGCGTGAGCAAGAGCTCGTCGGTGTGCTGCCGGCGCTCCTCGGCCCAGATGCTCATGGTGATGGCCGGAATAAACACCAGCAGAATGAAGGGCAGCCACTTGTTAAGCTGGTCGAGGTTGGCCAGGTTGTTGCTGAAGAACTCCGGCGGCCAGAACGCAGCCAGCGCCGAAAGCACGACGAACACGCAGATGAACACGTATCCCGTCGGATTGGAAAAATAGCTGACGAAATCCCGCCAGAAGATCGACTTTAAAACGGTCCAGTTCATGGCTGTTTCTGTGTTAGGTTCGTAGCGCCGGCGGCAACGCCGACTTACTTGTGTCGCTTCGCCTCACGCATACGCCGACGACAATTGATGGAAACGCTCATCCAGGTTCCGCTCCTCCGCGGCCAGCTCCGCCGGTGTGCCGTCGAACACGAGCCGGCCCTCGTTGATGAAGATCACCCGGTTGCACATCGCTTCGACTTCCTGCAGGATGTGCGTCGAAAGCAAAATCGTTTTTGTCTCACCGATGCGGCGGATCGTATCGCGCACCTCCCGAATCTGATTCGGATCCAATCCAGCCGTCGGCTCGTCGAGAATCAATACGTCCGGCTCGTGCAGCAGCACCTGCGCCATGCCCACACGCTGCCGAAAACCCTTCGAGAGCTTGCCGATCGGTTTGCCGATGACGCTGCTGAGCTTGCACAGGTCGACCACCGTAGCCAGCCGTTCGTCGATCTGATCGCGCGTCATACCGCGAGCTTTGCCAAAGAATGTGAGCAGGCTGCGCGGCGTCATGTCGGGATATAGCGGCCCGTTTTCCGGCAGATAGCCTAGGTGTTTGGCGCCATCCAACCGCTGCGTCGCCATATTGAATCCGGCAATGCGAGCCGTGCCGGCCGAAGGAGCGACGTAGCCGGTGAGCAGCTTCATCGTCGTGCTCTTGCCGGCGCCGTTAGGGCCCAGAAACGCCGCGACCTCGCCACGCTTCACGGTGAATGTGACATCCCGGCAAGCGGCGAAATCTCCGTAGAACTTTGACAAATTGTCGGCCTCAACCATCGCACTGCGCTCAGGGGCGCCGCGCTCCGAGCCGGTCGCTTTCGGCCCGGTCGTCGGGATTTTCGCTGCCGTGGGACTCATTGCGTTAATTGCTCCGCGTTCTGGGTAGCGAGATTCGTGGAATTCCGATTTTAGCGTAAGTCGGCTGAAGTCTTGCGATTTCAGCTACGCGTCAGAGTTTTCGGGCCGGGATGGGGCGGGGCCGGCGCGACCGGCCGGCCGCCGGCGCGGGGCAGAAAGCCCGAAATGGAAGCCGGCGACACCGCCTAAGCGCCGCTGGCCTGCTCGTAGAAGGGTAACCGCTCGGCCCAGCGGGTGTCTATACCCGCTTACGGTCCAGCGCACTTCGGGGTTCGCCGATGGGTGGCCACTTTTTTGCGAAAAACCCAGTTCTAAGCACCACGGATTGCCGTGAGGTGCCGCCGCCAGTGGGCATCATCCGTTCGAGGAAAGTCGGTGCGCAAATGTACGCCGCGCGATTCCTCACGCGCGAGAGCTGCCTCCACCATCAGGCTGGAAATTGTCAGCATGTTTTGCAGCTCCCATCCGTCGTGGTCTGTGAATTGCCTCGACAGAGCATAGCCGCACCAGCGTCGAATCGTTTGCCCGGCCTCGGCCAGCTGCGGGCCGTTGCGTCGCACTCCGGCGGCGCGCCACATCAGGCTTTTGAGCGAATTGCGAATATCCACCAGATCGAGCGGCTCTGCGTGCGGCTCGGCCACTCGGTTTTCCAGGGGGATCGCGCGGAAGGAATCCGTTTCCTCGAGAGCCGCAGCGGAAGCGCCCGCGCCGGCGTGCGCGCCGTACACCAACCCCTCAAGCAAGCTGTTGGATGCCAGCCGGTTCGCGCCGTGCAGGCCGCTGGCAGTGACTTCGCCGGCGGCCCACAGGCCAGGCACCGTCGTGCGACCGTCGTGGTCGACTGTCACGCCGCCGATCATGTAGTGCGCGCCTGGCCGCACGGGAATCGGATCGGTGGCGATGTCGATGCCAAATTCGGCGCATGTGCGCGCGATTCCGGGGAACCGCTTGCGGACTTTTTCGGCCGGCAGGTGGCTCAAATCCAAAAACACGCTCGGCTGCCGCGTCTTTTCCATTTGCGCCACGATCGCCTGGCTCACCACATCGCGCGGGGCGAGCTCGCCCCGCTCATCGTAGTCCGGCATGAAGCGCCGGCCGGTCGAATCAATGAGCCGAGCGCCTTCGCCGCGCATGGCCTCGGTAATGAGACTGCGGCTGCCGCCGGCGATATACAAGACGGTGGGATGGAACTGCATGAACTCCATGTCGCGCAGCTCGGCGCCCGCGCGGTAGGCAAGCGCATGGCCGTCGCCGGTGGCCACCTCGGGGTTGGTGGTTTCGCGATAGACCTGGCCGGCGCCGCCCGTGCAAAGGATCGTCTGCTTGGCCCAAACAAACGTGCGGCCGTGGTGGGCGTTCCATACCAGCGCGCCGCGGCAGCGGCCTTCGTGCGTGAGCAAGTCGATCGTGAACGTGTTGGTCCAGAACTGGGCGTCGAGCTCGGAACGGGCCCGCTGGATCATCGCCCGCATGACTTCGAAGCCCGTGGCGTCGCCCAGTGCATGCACGATGCGGCGATGGCTATGGCCGCCCTCGCGGCCGAGCATCAGCTCACCCTGCTCGGTGTCGAAATTCGTGCCCCACTCGATGAGCTGGCGGATGTGCTGCGGCGCCTCGCGGACGACCATCTCAACGACTTCGCGGTCGCACAAATTGGCACCGGCCGTGATCGTGTCTTCGACGTGATTGGAAAAAGTGTCCTGCGGGTCGATCACACTGGCGATGCCACCCTGGGCATACGCGCTGTTCGACTGCTCCATGGTGTCCTTGGTGATCACCAGCATCGAAAGCCGGGGATTGATCTCCATCGCCGCGCGCAGACCGGCGATGCCGCCGCCGATCACGAGCACGTCGGCGAAGTGGTGCGAGATCCGTTTTGGATTGAACGGCACCAGGTAACGGGGAATGTTGCAGGACATGCGTTGCGGAGTGAGTAGGTCAGCAGGTGAGTAGGTGAGTACGAGGTGGCGGAATCGCGAGTGGACGAGAGTGCCAATGAAGAGGAAGTGGACCGCTTTTATAAGTACTT
>DATFGJ010000024.1:0-2932 GCA_035249585.1 Lacipirellulaceae bacterium | reverse complement strand
TCGGCTTTTGGCTTTCGGCCTTCGGCCAGACATATGTTCTGGCTGATAGCCGAAAGCTGACAGCCGACAGCCTCAACGAGACCCTATCATGGCTGATCAAGATTCCCAGGCGCGTCCTGCGGCCAGCGCCGGCGCGCGGATTGCCGCAATTGATGTTGGATCCAACAGCGTCCGGCTGGTCGTGGCGGAGGTGCTCCCGTCAGGCGGCTACCGCGTGCTCGACGAGGAGCGCGAAAACACCCGGCTGGCTGCCGATTTGACCAAGACGGGCCGGCTGCACGCGGCGGCCGCCGACGCCACGGTCAACGTGCTGCGGAACTTTCTCTCGATCGCCACCGGGCTCGGCGCGAACCAGGTGCGCGCCATCGGCACCAGCGCCCTGCGCGACGCCGAGGACGGCCCCGCGTTCTGCGATCGCGTGCGCAAGGAGCTGAACCTGTCGATCGAGGTCATCTCGGCCGCCGAGGAGGCCCGGCTGGCCTTCCTCAGCGTTGCCCGCGCGTTCGACATCTCGGGCCGCGAGGTGGCCGTGGCCGACATCGGCGGCGGCAGCACCGAAATCGTACTCGCCTCCTCCGGCCTCGTGGACCAGATCTACGACACGAGGTTGGGCGCCGTGCGCGTCACCGAAGAATGCGGCGTGAGCGGCCGTAGCAACGAGCGACAAGTCGCCAAGCTGCGCGATTACATCGACCACGTGCTCAAGAAAGAAGTCGGCAAGCCGCCGTTCGTGCCCGATATGCTGTTCGGCACCGGCGGCACGTTCACGGCGCTGGGCGCGATTATGATGGCTCGGCAGGGGCAGGCTGGCCAGCCGATGTGGGGCTACCGGGTGACGCGCGCCCAGATTCGGCACCTCGTCTCCGACCTGGCGCAGATGTCGCTGGAAAAGCGCTGCAGGGTGCCGGGCCTCAGTCCGCAGCGGGCCGACATCATCGTGGCCGGCCTGGCGATCATCGAGCGGATTATGCGGCAGCTGCGTGTCAACGTGGTGCAAGTGCACACGCGCGGCGTGCGCGACGGGCTGTTGCTGACGATGGTCGAGCAAAGGCAATCGCCATCGGCAGTCGGCAACGGCACACGGAATGGGCCTGCTACGAATGCCGAGGAGCGTCGCGCGGCGATCGAAGAGTTCGCTCGCAATTGCGGCGTGGATTTACTGCATGCCCGGCAGGTCGCCCGCATCGCCGGCTCGCTTTGGGAGCAATTGGCGGTGCCGCTGAAACTCAATGCGGACGATCGCGAGCTGATCGAGTCGGCCGCACTCCTGGCCAACGTCGGCTACTTGATCAACTTTGAAGGGCACCACAAGCACAGTTATCACTTGATCCTCAACAGCGAGCTGCCCGGCTTCGAGCGCCGGCAGCTGCAGCTGTTGGCGAACGTGGCCCGATATCATCGCGGCAGTCCGCCCAAGACAAAGCATGAGCAGTTTCGCGAAATGCCGCCCGCCGATCAGCGCCGCGTGGCGTCGCTGGCGGCCATCCTGCGGCTGGCCCTGGCGCTCGATCGCACGCACCAGCAGCATGTCGAGAGCGTGCGCGCCCGCGTGCGCGACGATCGCGTCGAGATCTTCGTCGAAGCTCAGAGCGATGCGGAAGTCGCCGTGTGGGCCGCGGAGCGAAAAGTCGAGCTTTTCGAAAAAGTGTTTGGCCGCAAGGTTCACTTTTCGGCGCGAAACGGCGACTCTCACTCGAACGGCAAGCGCGACCGCGCGGCGAAAGGCTCGGCCCGGCACCATTCCGCCAATGGCCTGCCGCGGTAACGATTTCGAAGTCGCGCCGAATAGAAAAGAGCTATTGTCTCACCGCCGCCATCGCGTCAACGACGCGATCATCGGTCGTGATGTCCTTGTGGCGAGACGACAGCTTTTTGAAGTCGCCGCGCAGGGCCTTCAGCGCATACCGCTCCTCGTTGATCTCGTCCTGCGTACGAAAGCCCAGTCGACGCAGCAGCGGAATCGGCGGACACCAACCTTGCAGCGCATGTTGCAAAAAGAACGATTGCACGAACGCCGGCACGACAAGCCACTTGCGACTCTTCGTCACGCCGAGCGCCAGTCCGAGGAGTGTGATCGTCGGGGCCATCGTCTCGAGCGTCCGCTCGATATCCCATTCCCGGTCGAGCTCTTCGAGCCGGCGCTCAATCGCCTTCGGCCCGCCGGCAATGCTCTCCATGACGCTGCATTCCGTTTGCTGACGAATCCTCTGGTTGATTTCCTCGGCGGTGTTTTCGCGCACTCGCTCGCGCGTGGCTGGCAACATGTTTCGTCTCCCAAATGCGGAGGTAAGAGATTGATTGCAAGAAATGGTGCAATTCCTATGCCACCGCAGAACGCGATGCGTCGCTACAAAAACGCGTCCCAGGCTACGATTGCCACCATGATTGCCCCGACGGCCAGCTTGCCGACGGTGCCCCAGATGCGGCCGGCGAACGCGCCGCGCCCGGCCGCGACCCGCTCTTCCTGCGGGCGACCTTTCCACGCTTCGCCAAGGTATGCACCGGCGAAGGCACCGGCCGCTCCGCCCAACAGCGCCATCACGAACGAGCCGAGAATGGGGATTGGCGTCCCGATCGTGAGCCCCACGATGCTGCCCAGTATCGCGCCCACGATCGACAACGCCACGCCGCGCCGGCTTGCTCCCTGGCGGGCCGCGCCGGCCGCGCCGGCGACGAATTCAATGATCTCGCCGAGCACGGCAAGCACTCCAAGGCTGCCCACCCAGAACCAGGTCATGCCGCGACCGGTTGCGTCCTGCGGAAACAGCCAGGCAAAAAGGGCTGCAAAGCCGAGCACGATCCAGTTTCCCGGCAGCGCCACGAGGGAAAGCAGCCACGCAATGACGCAAGCCGCGACGAGCAACAATGCCCACAGGTAATAGAGTGTCGCATCCATGTCGACATTGTAGCGTTTGCGAGCCGGCGGCGACGG
>DATFGJ010000023.1:0-4532 GCA_035249585.1 Lacipirellulaceae bacterium | reverse complement strand
GTTCTGAGCTTTCGATTCGCACACCGCCGCAAATTCTGTCCGTCCCCGGCCGCCTGCCGCCGATGGTGGTTCCAGCATGGCGCCGCGCCCGGCTGCTGCTCCCGGCAGCCTTGCTGGATCAGCTCAATCAATCGCAGCGTTCCGCCTTGTTGCTGCATGAGCTGAGCCACATTAAGCGCGGCGACCACCTGGCGCGGTTGCTGGAGCTCGCCATGAGCATCCTCTTTTGGTGGTTGCCGATCATCGGCTTGATCGGCCGTCAGCTGCGCGCCTGCGAAGAAGCGTCCTGCGACGCGGCAGTCATCACACATCTACCACAAGCGCGTCGGGATTACGCCCGCTTGCTACTCGACGTCGTCGATTTCACGAATCCTTTGCCGCCTCACGCAATCCCGCAGGCAACGGCAATGAGCGCCGCCGACGGCCTCGAACACCGCCTGCGGACAATTCTCGGCGCCACGCAGGGTAAAGGGCGCGCGTGGCCCGCGGCCATACTGGCAATCGGTTTCGCCGGCGCAATCCTGCCCTGCGAATTGCACTGCGAACTTGCTGCTCCACCGATGACGACGGATCAGCCGGATCGCAATACGCCGCGTTCGGCACCAAGCTGGGCCGACGGTTGCGAACCCGCGGCGAACGTAAAACCAAGCGCTGCGATCGAATTCGCGCCGCAACTCCGCGCCCTTTGCTGTCCCACATGACCGCCGCATGAAATTCGGAGGTTCTCATGAGCAACTGCCTTTGTTCTTCCAAGCGAACGCGGTTTTATTCGATAGTTTTGCTCATGATGCTCGCCTGCCGCGTCGCTTCCGCGCAACAAGCCCGCGAAGAGTTCGAAGGCTGGAACCTCGAGCCCAGCGTCGGCCAGGCGCACCTGGTGATGGTGGCCCGAGTAATTCGCATCAGCCGCGTCACGGTCGTGGAAGGGGCCAAGACCGAACTCTCGCTTCGCGAATATCGCTTTCAACCGGTGCGCCGCCTGAAGGGCATTTTTCAGCGCGACGAGCTGTCGATGACCGGGCCCGATCTTGGCCTTGGGACGGAGGACGCGTCGACAGCTCCTCCGTTGAAGGAGGGTGAATTCCGACTATTGATTCTCACGCAGCAACGTGGATTCACGTCCTTTGGCGGAATACCCAGCTATGGGTGCGTGTCGGCAGCGCCCGGCGCCACGACGTTCGGCGAACGCGTGCCGCTTTTGACCGGCCCCGACGATCCGCTCGTGGCCGTCGTTGAGACGCTGATCCGGGTCGCCGATTCCGGCTCCCGGCGCGAGCGCGCAACGCTGCTCGTCGACCGGCTGGAGGGCGCCGACGGAGTGTCCGCGGTGCCGCTTCTCACTAGTTTGCGATTACGAGCCGATTGGGCCGCGGCCGACGAGCGCTCGCTTGCTTCGCTGGCGCGACTTGCGCGCGAGCCGCAGCCGGTCGTGCGCGGGGCGGCCGTGGAAGTGCTTCGCGAATTGCTCGCAAGTCGTAACCTGCCAAAGGACACGGCGCCTTTCGATTCCGTGTCCGAGGCGCTGCAAGACATCGTCAACTCGGACGAAGCGGTGACGCGCGTACGCGTGGCAGCGATCGACGCCCTTGGGCACTTGCTTGCGCTAAAGGCCGAGATCGATTGGGCGCGCGAGGTTCTTATCGAGCAGCTGACTCGTGCTGCAACGTATGATGAACGGGCCGCAGCCGCCACCGCCCTGTCGCGAATCGCTGAACGTGAAGCAACCGCCGCCGTGCAGGATGCGCTCGCCGCGCTGCCGCTAGACGAGCCGCCAGCACGTGAAACAGTCTATGTCCGGGCCGCGGTGCGGCTCGACAAATCCGAGGCCGAGCGAATTCTCCTAAAGCGAATCGAGCGGTCAATCGCCGCGCGGCAGTCGCTCGAAGCGGAGGTCGAACAGCTCGCACGGATGCGAAGCTCGGGCGCGCTCGCGCTGCTAGTTACCGCGGCGCAACTCGATATGCCCTCACGAGAGCGCTACCACGTCGCTCAGGCGCTCGGCGCTCTAGCGGACGACCGGGCCGTGCCCCTGCTGATCGATTGGCTCCGCGGCGACGATTTCCATCTCAAGAACCTCGCGCTGGCCGCGTTGGAGCATGTCGATTCCGAGCTGGCGGCGCGCGAAGCGCGGCCGCTCTTGAAGACCGAGGCCCATTTGCCTTACAAGTTGCGGCTTGCCCGGTTGCTTGCCCGCCATGGTTTCGCCGACGGCTATGCACTGGCGACCGAACACCTGGCGGACGCCGATCACACGGCCGCGGCAACCTTAGTCCTCGCAGCGCTCGACGACCCGCGCACGGCCGACGACCTTTCCGAAATCGTCGCTTCAATGCCCGACCGGCGCTGGTACGCAGCCACGCTTACCGGACTGGCGGCCACCGGCAACGCGGATGCGCGGACGCAATTGCAGAATATACTGGCCAACGATCGCAGCCCATTGGCGGCCGACGCGGCCGACGCCGTGGGACTGGTGGGCGACGGCCAGCTGCTCGCGCCATTGGCCAGGCTGGTGCAATCGCGAAACAAGCAGATCGCCTGGTCCTCGCTGCGCGCACTGCGCCGGCACTTGAGCGGCGTGCGCACGTCGCCGCGCGGCTTGGCCGCCGTCGAGCTTGCTTCGGCAGAGGCTGACAACGGCCAGCCGCAACCAGCCGGCGACATCCCCGAGCCGGCGCGCGCGGAAATTTCAGAAGCTGTCGCTTCGCTCGCAAGCGACGCCTACGTGGACGCCGATGTGCGCCTGGAGGCGTTTCATGTTGCGCATCTGCTGGGCGGCGCTTCCTACAACGAGCTATTGTCGGAGCTCGCTGATCAGGCTGAGCTGGAAGGCACGCCTCTCTTGGCGGCGGTGCAGGCACAGCAACGGCGTGTGCCCGAACGAGCCGAATAGCCTGCCTGGCCCTGCATCTTCAGAATTCGCTCACCACGCCGCGTTTTGATAAGATGCTGGCGTGCCGAATCGCGAGCCAATAGCCGCCGCGATTCGCTCCGGTCGCGCACGAGCTTGCACTCTTCGGGTGACGCTGGCTCTGCCAGTGCCGAACCGGCGGTTCCGGCGAGCGGATCGCGCTGGCTGGAGCAAATCGAAAACCTCCGTGGCAAATTCTTTGACTTGGTTGGTATCCCCGGAACACGAGCTGTACGATGAAACGAAAATGGACCATTGCGTGCACAGTTGTCACAGTTGCACTTTGGTTCGTCGCCCTTCGCGCGGCCGAGGTGCCCAACGTCGCGAAAATCGCTGCCGAATTGGCCGGCGGGCAACAGATGCTGGAACTGCCGGTGCGCGTCGTCGACTCGGATGGCAAGCCAGTCGCAAAGGCGAAGGTCACGCCCTGGGCGCTGCGAAGCTCCCAAGGCCATGGCTTGTGGCAGGAAAAGGATGAAAGGGCTGGCGTCGGACCAAAGGAGGTGTTCACAGCCGAGGATGGAACCGCCATCATCCTGTACCCGCGCTATCACGATGCCGAGGAACAGATCGCGACGATATCCGTTTCACTCTTCGTCGACCATCCGGAGTTCGCTTACCTTGATGGGTTGCATATCGATGTCCCGCTGGAAACCGACGGGCCACACGAAATCAAGCTGGCCGCCGGCGTGCCCCTTGAGATTCGCCCGCGCGAGGGCGATAAGCCAGCCAACTTGGACAATCTCTTTGCGGTGTGGTCCGACGGGCGCTCCTGGCAAAAAGGAGCTGCCCCCGAGAAAACGGCGGACGGCACGCTGCGAATCCCCGCCATGCCGCCCGGCAAGAACAGCGTGCTCCTTGTAAAGCTCGATGGCGAGCGGGCAACACACTTCAGCACGATCACGGATGTTGAGCTCGCCCTCGGCGAACCAAAAACCATCGACGTCGAGTTGCGGCCCGCCCTTCGCATCGAGGGCAAGGTGAGTGACGATGTGCCGCGGCCCGTTCAAAACGGCCGCCTCAAGACGTGGAGCCTTCGCGCATCACGAGAGGACTTCAATCGCGTCACGTGGTTTTCCTGGGCGCCGATCCGCCCAGACGGCACGTTCACCATCGACGGCTGGCCGGCCGGCGAGCCGCTTCAAGTGATCGCCCTGTGCGACGGCTATCACGCCACATCCGGTAAGGCGCCGGCCGTCGTGGCCAACCCGCCCGATCCGGCCACGGACGGCTTCACCCGGCCGCAAGTCTTCGAGCCCGCCGAAGGCGAGCCAATCGAGCTGGCGATGGAGCCGCTGGTCCAATGCGTGGCCACGGCACTCGATGGCGATGAAAAGCCGGTTGCGGGCATCAAAGTGATGTCCTGGCCCAACGTCCAATGGTGGAACGACGGCTCGCAGATTTACTGCGCTCCGCTGGTGCGTGGCGAACGACTGGTTCGCGAGTGCGATTACAGTGGGTCAGATGACAAAGCGTTTCCGCATCCGTTCACGCGCCGAGCGGGCGCCGACGGCAAAGTGACTCTCGAGCTGCCGGCCGGCACTGAGCGCCTAGCTATCGAAAGCGAGGTCTATGAGCTGCCAGTGTTTCTCGGCCGCCGCGACATGCAAATCAAGCTGGTGAG
>DATFGJ010000022.1:0-4597 GCA_035249585.1 Lacipirellulaceae bacterium | reverse complement strand
CCGGCCATTTCCTGCAACGCAACTGCGGCACCAATCGCCGCGCCCATCAGACGCTTGTATTCATTGCCTGTGATCGGCGAATCGTCCGCAATGAGATCCTTTACAAACGCGGGCCGCGGCAGCGAGCCGATCACCGACGTTGGAAAGAGGAGGTCGCGGTCCATTATCATCGTCCCAGATGCCTGGTGGTCCAATATCGCCGGGCGTAATCAAAATCCTGCTGCGTGTCGACCTCGATATAGCCGCCCGCTGTATCGACGTGCGTGAATCGTTCGCCGCGCTCAATCATTTCCTGGAACAACAAGATCTTGTAGGCTTTTTCGAACAAGCGCGCCTCGCGCCACGGGCGGCCGGCGTACTGCGACCGGACGTCATGGTAGCATTCGCGGAGTCGCGCGGCGCCGGCCGCCGAGAATTTCGCCACGCCGATGTACTCGCCGTGGGCGTCGCGCTCGGCAATTTGCCGGTGAATGCGCGTGACGCGCCCATTGACCGCCGTCACCTTCTCCGCGTCATCCGGTGGGTGATCCGTGCGATCCTTGTAGCGCTCGAGCCACGCGGTGTCGACGGCTAACGCCATATCGTCCGGCGAATTAGCCAGCCGCCCAATGACGTCGGCCGTAAAAAGAACATCGCTGTAGCAGCAGATGAACGGCTCCTCCATCAAGTCCTCGGCATAAAACAGCGAGGCCAGGATGTTGTTATGCTCCCAATCGGCATTGTGACGAAACTCGAACTGCGGGTACTCGCTTTTTACCCGGTCGATTTGATATCCGCCGATGAAGCAGACCTGGTCGAGACCGCTGGCGTGGAATGCATCGAGAGCCCAATCCAAAAGTCGCCGGCCAGCCACTTCGGCAAAGCATTTCGGGGCGTCGGCTGTGGTGGGCATGAGCCGCTTCCCGCGACCTGCGCCAATCACAATAACTCGCATCGCTCAGCCCCTCGGTCTACCAGAATCATCAACGCACAGATCATCGTCAGGGCGTAGCCGGCCATGGCGAGACTTACGTGCCAGGTTACGTCACCGCTTCGCACGTACGACGAGAAAACCACAAGTAAGCCGGCCGCCGCGATCCCAATGAGCGGTGCCGCGGCCCAGCGGCTTACAAACGTGCCACCCAGGCAAATCGCGGCCGCGATAGTCGCCGACGTCAAGACGAACGATTGCCCGCCGTATACATTGGCCGCCGCTGCCGCAAGCAGCATCACTAGCGCAGCAAGCCTTGGCACGGCGCCCGGCAACACGCCGATCTTGTCGGTCGTCGTATTCCAAAGTATGGCCATGATCGCCGCTCCGGCAAATGCCCACCCGGCCCAGATATAAATTGCCACGTGCCACCCACCATGCTCCGGTGCGGAAAAATAACCGGTGACAACATCGCCGCTCGCGGCACCCATGTACCCCATGAAGTTCACAAAGCCAGCGGCCGCTGCCGAAGTGCCGCGGTGGGCCAGATCCGCCGGCGCAGTGCCAACCAATAACACTTGCGGGCCATAAATACAAAACCCGATCGCCACTACCAGGAGCATCGAACCAATAACGCTTGATTGAACCACCCCATTGTAGACCAAGGTGAGGCAGCCAAGCATCGTCATCAAAACGCAGACGACCGGCCCGCGACGGCCACCAAACCAGCGATCCGTAGCCCACCCGGCCAGATACGAGCCGGCAGTGGCCCCAATCGCGATCACAAAGAATTGCAAGCCGGCTTTTCCAACCCCTACGTCGCGGGTCTCCATAAGGTGGGCAATACCCCAATCGAGAAAGCCGTAGCGGCATGCGTTGAGCAGGCCCAGTGACAGGCCAAGCAGCCAGAGCACCGGGTTGAATAGCGTCCAATACAGCGCGTCTGCGAGTGAAATCTTCGCAGCGGGAAGAGGCGGGGTCGGTATATCGGCGATTGACTTGGGCGCCTCCTCGTTCGGAGCTTCGCGCAAGGCGACGAGCATGAAGATACCCGCAAGCGCCAGCAATACGGCGGGAACATAAAATGCGCCGCGCCAGCCAACCCAATCGGCCGCGGCCGAGGCCACGAGATACGTAAGTCCGAGCGTAATCTGATAGCCTGTCCCGATGATGCCCAAGGCGTTGCCGCGTCGCTGGACGGGCACCCAATTTGCCGCCACGCGCACGCATGGGGTCCAGCCTAGCGATTGGCAGAATCCGTTCGTGGCCCAAACGAATAACAGGAAGTAAAAGCCGGCCCCCATTCCAAAGGCCACGTTGAGCGCGGCCGAACCGAACATACCCACGGCGAGCATCACGCGCGGCGAAATCCGCTCCGATAGTTGACCATTGATGAATTGGCCGACGCCGTACGCGATTTTGAGCGACGCCAGGATCCACCCGATCTCTCCGCTGGAAAGTCCCGCGCCGCCTTCACCGGTCGAAGCCTGCATCCCCGGCACAGCGGCCGAGATATTGGTGCGGCAGAAGTAAAATGCCCCGTAGGTGAGCCACAGCGTCCAGACGACTTGATTCTCAAGTGAACGCGCATGCCAAGGCGGAGAAGCAGCCGACGCCGGCCCGGCTGTTGATGGAGAAAAATCGCCGCTGTGTTGGCTCATGTTGACTGCTGCGCCGCCAAGGAACCGAACGCGCCCAGCGGAAGCCCAGAGGGATGAAACAAATGTTTGCGCTCGGGGCCGTTCATCGCGCAGACATCAAATAAAATCGCCGGTGTCGATTGCGTTTACTTTAGCATACCGGGGAATCGAATTACACCCGCAGAACATGTCTCGCATCGACGAGCCGAGTCATCCGACCGGGTGAACGTCGACAGGTGTTTGACGCAGTCGGCACGACGATTATCGTGACTGACGAGACGTCGCTAATAAGAATCACGCCTGCTATTTGATCGCCGACCACACAACGGCGAAACTCCGCCAAAAATGAACGGCCCCTTCCATCTTCACCGCCGCCTCGACCTTATACGACGGGCGCAGGCCGAGGCGACGGCGAAGACGGAACGGGCTCAGCGAACCCTTGAAAATAAAGTCAAGCACGTTCGCCGCGCTCACGATGCGCCCACTTGACACTCACGGCCATATAGGTGTTAGCCGCGTTAAAAATGTTCTCTCGAATACCTCTCGATAAAACTCCACGCTGGGTCGGGGCCTACCTTCCATGATAATCGCTCGGCTGGGTAACCTCGCGCGATCGCAGAAATGGTGTCAGCGACATCTACATTAGTGGCAACGTAAAAATAGTAAGTTCGATTGCCCCCGAAAGTCTCTACGAGAACCGGTACGCCAGTGCAAGCTGCGTCAAAGGCAGAAACCAAAGCTCGGTCCAACTCCGCAAGGCCGTCGTTATAGGTTGGCTCGGGTAGGCCGTTTGGCCGGCGGTTGGCGAACTCGTGTGTGACTACCGCGAGTGTCGGAAAGCTAGAACGGACAGACTCAACATTAAGGTCTGCAGGACGGCGCAGAAGACGGGGGAAACCCCTGATACCTCTTCTCAACTGTGAGCCATGACCCCATGGCAATCGCGATGCGGCTAACGACCAAGCTCAGTTGCCCGCCAGAACAAGTCGCGGGATTGCACGCAGTGTAAACGTTGAACCAGAGAAACGCCAAACCGCCCAAACGGCTGGCGGGTCAACTGCAGCGACTTGTTAGGCGAGCTACTCTGCCGCAAACTGTTCGCCCGCGTAGAACTCAGTAAACCCGCATGAGCTGCAGCGAAACGCGGCAAGCGGAAGTGGTTCAGGAGGCAGCTTCGTGCCCGTCCAAAAGGACTTCTGCGGTGGTCCCTGCGCCCAGTGACTAACCGCGCGTCCGCCATAGGTATTATCGACAACGAAACCTTGCTGCATGGCTCCGTTGCACTTTGGACAGCCTTTTTGTGTTTCCGCGAAAGTATCGGCCATGGTATGTCGCCTAACAATAATTACATGGAACTCATCTTTGCATATTCCATTAATCTAACAATCTTCTTGCCAGACGCAAAATCCAATCCTCCAAGCGTTTACGAACTAAACCGAGCCGCCGTGCGGCCGAATTAGGCCGAAACGTTCCGCATCGCGACCAATAGCATACAGGATCGCGTATCATTGAGCCTTCTCAATCAGGTTCAAGAAAAGCGCCCGCGCTGGTCGCTACTCCCTGCGCGCAAGCAAGAAAATGCCCTGTCCCCCCGTCCCGAGACGGTACTTGTTTTCGGCCACCTAGTGTGCTAATGTATACATGCATCGTGTGAAGCTGTTAGCTACTAGCTATTAGCCAATCCAGAGTCGCCGTGCGTTCACCCAAGCGGCTTGCGCTACTGCCGCGCGCTGGCCGGAGATGGATGCCTGGGGTGTTGTCCATATCGCATCAGATGTCCAAAAGTATGTGGGGGAGTTTTGGACATCTGCCGCGCCTGCCGCGAAGTTCCTGACGAGTTTCGCCCCACCAGAAGAGAGTTTTGTCCCACCCCCTGGGCGAAACTCAGACAATTTCGCCCCACCCCCGTACACCAAATGCAAACCAGCAAACAACTTGCGTGGGCGCGCTGGGGCGAAATTCGCCGGATTTCGCCCCACGAGAAAAAAGAAAAAAATTTAGTGGGGCGAAATTCATGAGCCTGGCCCAAAACTGCCTGCGTTTCATC
>DATFGJ010000021.1:0-2449 GCA_035249585.1 Lacipirellulaceae bacterium | reverse complement strand
AAAAGGGAATTTTAATGTATGGGCCACCTGGTACAGGAAAGACGCACACGATCCGATACTTGGCGAGCCACCTTACAGGACACACCATCCTGCTTGCCACCGCCGAACAAGTGGCGAATATCAATCAATATATTACGCTTGCTCGATTGTTGCAGCCGAGCATGGTGGTAATCGAAGACGTCGACCTTATTGCCCGCGAGCGAGACGGAAGTGAAGTTGGCCGTGAGTCGCTGCTCAATCGTCTGCTTAACGAAATGGATGGTTTACGCGCAGATGCCGAGATCCTTTTCCTGCTCACCACCAATCGCCCTGAATCGCTGGAGCGAGCATTGGCAGCGCGGCCAGGACGCGTCGACCAGGCGATTGAGTTTCCATTACCGGATGAAATGGGACGCCGCAAGCTGGTGCAGCTCTATGCCGCTGGCGCAGCAATCGACGATGATGTGGTCAGGCATGCGGCCCGCATCAGCGACGGCGTCAGCGCATCCTTCATCAAAGAGCTTATGCGTCGTGCGATTCAGTTTCACCTGGAGTGCCGGTCGGATGGGCAGAGCGTGCGGATTCTGCAAAACGACGTCGATCAGGCCATCGACGAGCTGCTATTCACGGGCGGCTCGTTGAACCGCACGCTGCTGGGCGCTGATGGCGCTATAGCAGAAGCCGATTGAGGTACGCGCCGAGGATCAAATACAAATCTATCGGAAATCAGCCAGTCGTACAGGCACGCGCCGTGCGCCCCAACGGCCGGGCACTATCTCGAAGACGCCGTCGCATGGGGTGCCGCAATGAGGGCAGCGGCCAACAACATCTTCTGTAGCCGGCCTCTGAGCGGCCGGCATCCCGGGGTCTAAGACCCCGGCTACAGACTGGTCGTCGGCTACGTCGAGGTTCCATTTGGTCAGCACGTACCAATCGCGGCCGATGAGAAGCTGGCCGCAGGCGTGGCAGTATGTGCTGTCGCCGGCCGCGTCGTGCACATTGCCGACGTACGCGTAGCGCACGCCGTTCTTGAGTGCGATTTCGCGGGCCCGCCGCAGCGTGGCGGGCGGCGCGGGCGGAAGGTCGAGCATGCGGTAGTCCGGATGGAACGCCGTGAAATGCTGCGGCACGTCCGGTCCAAGCCGCTCGACGACCCACTGCGTCAGCTCCTCAATTTCCTTGTCCGAATCGTTGGCGCCTGGAATCAGCAGCGTCGTGATCTCGAACCACACGTCCGTCTCGTGCTTGAGATACTCCAGCGTCTCCAGCACCGGCGCGAGATGTCCGGCACAGATGTCGTGATAAAACTTTTCCGTGAAACCCTTGAGGTCGACGTTGGCGGCATCCATCCAGCGGTAGAATTCGACGCGCGGCTCGGCGCAAACTTCGCCGGCGGTGACAGCTACCGTTTTAATGCCGCGATCACGGCAGGCCGCCGCAACGTCGATCGCATACTCGTGGAAGATGACCGGATCGTTATACGTGAAGGCGACACTGCGGCAGCCAAGCTCCGCGGCCGTCCGGGCGATCACCTCAGGCGACGCCATGTCGGCCAGCGTGTCGATTTCGCGGCTCTTGCTGATGTCCCAGTTCTGGCAGAACTTGCAGCCCAGGTTGCAGCCGGCCGTGCCGAACGACAGCACCGGCGTGCCGGGCAGGAAATGGTTGAGCGGTTTCTTCTCAATTGGGTCGACGCAAAAGCCGCTCGAGCGGCCGTACGTCGTGAGGACAACTTGTCCGTCCTGACATGCCCGCACGAAGCAAAATCCCCGCTGAGCGTCGTGCAGCTTGCAAAACCGAGGACAAAGGTCACACTGAATGCGCCCATCCTCGAGCGCATGCCAGTACTTGGTGGGAACAGTTGTCAGAAGTTCATGGGCGATGGACATATGCGTTGAATCGTAGTCGTCGTAGACACTGGGGCAAGACTCGAAGTAGGGGAGACAAGGAGATGAAATGTCAAACTCCCTTCAAAGACAGGCCTCTTGCCGCCGGATTCTTCTGTCTGCTTACAGTCGTCGCGGTCGGTTGCCAGCGCGAAACGCCGACGGCGCCTGCCGCCGCCTCGCCACGCGAAGAAGGAGGTCATGCCATGCAACTACAATTGATGTCCGATGCATTTGACCACAATACCGATATTCCAGCGAAGTACACCGGCGAAGGCGACGATGTGTCGCCGCCGCTGTCGTGGGAGAATCCGCCGGCGGGCACGCAATCGTTCGCGCTGATCTGCGACGACCCGGACGCGCCAACCGCCAAGCCGTGGGTCCATTGGGTGATTTACGGCATCGACGCCGAGGTGAGCGCGGTGCCGGAAGGCATCCCAGCGGGAAAGCCAACGCTCTCCACGCCAATCGAGGCCCGGCAAGGCAAGAACTCGTGGGACTCGGGCGCGACGGTTGGCTATCGTGGTCCAATGCCGCCGCCGGGCCACGGCACGCATCACTATCACTTCAAGCTCTTCGCGCTC
>DATFGJ010000020.1:0-7594 GCA_035249585.1 Lacipirellulaceae bacterium | reverse complement strand
CGCAGCTCGAATACAATACGTGGAAAACGCATTTCGGCCGGTCAGTTGATCCGTTCGGCGCTGGCCGAGGCGCTGGCACCGTCCCAGAGCCAGGCGCGCTTCATTTGTTTGTGCTTCTTGCGGCCGGCTTCGCGTCGTTGCGCTTCAAATAGCTCGTTTTGCGTGTCTGCAAGCTCAAAGCGGTGTGAACGGCCTGTTTTTTTGCCTCCTCTCGGGCGGCCGATTACAATTGCGAAAGATTTATTCGGGGCCAGCAATCAGCGACTCTCACTTGCACTTGCACTACGCAGCTTCAGTCGACGTGAGCTTACTTAGAATCAGGCGGCTGACAAATCTTCTCGGCCGCATCCTCGCCATTTCGCTGCTTGGCTGGTCAATCCTGTGCACGAGCGCCTCTGGCCAGCTGCCGTTTTTTTCCGGCGCTGAAGGTTGCGGCGGGACATTTTCGGGAACCGCGCCTGCCGCGGGCTGGTTCTCGAATGCGACGGTCTACCACGTCACGAATCTCAACGACAGCGGCCCCGGCTCGCTGCGCGCGGCATTCGTGCAAAACACTGCGAATAAAATCATCGTCTTCGACGTGGCCGGCACCATTCAGCTCACAAGTGGCTCGCTCGATATCAGAAACCTTGCCAACTACTACGTCGCAGGCCAGACGGCCCCCGGCCCGGTGACGATTTACGGCCACACCACTCAGATCACTCACAGCAGCAACTTGAACAATAGCAATATCGCCTTGCGGTACCTTTCGTTCCGCAAAGGCAGCGGCGACGGCGAAGATGCGATCACGTTTGCCGGCGGCGACGGCGTTCAGCACACCGGTCGCGGCAGCAGCATGATTCTCGACCATGTGTCGGCATCGTGGTCGGAGGACGAGGTGCTGTCCGTGGCGAATAACAACACGAACGTTACTGTCCAGTACTCGATGATCACCGATTCGCTCACCAGCGATCACGCCTACGGGTCGTTGATTCGGCCGCGAATTGATTCGCAGGTTACCTTCCACCACAACCTGTATGGCAACGACAAGAGCCGCAACCCGCGGCCCGGAACATATTACGGCGAAGAGCTGACGCTCGATTTTCGCAACAATGTCGTTTACAACTGGACCGACCGCGCTGGCTACACCGGTGGCGCCGGCGAGCCAAATGCCCCGACCGAAAACGTCAACCTCAACTACGTCGGCAACTATCTTGTCGCCGGCCCGTCGACACCCGCCGGCACGCGATCTCAAACCGCGTATACCAAAGACATTGGCGGCGATCCGGTTAACCTGAAGGTCTTTCAATCAGGCAACGTCATTGATTCCGACCACGATGCGATCCGCGACGGCGTCGACACCGATTGGGGAATGTTTCGCGTGTCGAACGGCACGGCGTTTCCCGAAAGCGACAAGATGGCCCTGCCCTTCCCCACGCCCGCGGTGACAACGCAATCCGCGGTTGCTGCCTACGAGAGCGTCCTCAGCTATGTTGGAAACCATTGGTGGTCGCGTGATGCGATTGATGCACGTATCATCGGCAACGTGCGGAACAACACGAATCCGCCCGGCGGTATCGGCGCCCCAGCTCCGGATCCAGTCGAGCTAAGTACTTTGCTCAATTCGCCGGCCATCGCCCGATCGGCTTCTTGGGACACGGACCAAGACGGCATGCCGGATGAGTGGGAAACACTACACGGGTTGAACCCCAATTCGAATCTCGATTTCAATCTCGATTTCGATAACGACGGCTACATAAACCTGCTGGAATACCTCGACGATGCCGGCGCGTTTCCCGCCGCCAGGCCAATCGTGTTTGAGGGCGGCACCAGCAACCGATACGCGCAAATCACAAATTGGAAGACAGACGACGGTGGAATCACGACTGGCAGCCATTGGCAGCCGTCGCGGTTCGACGAGGCGCGAATCAACAGCGGCACCGTGGTTGTCGACGCGGTCGGGCAGCATGCTGGAACGCTACGCGTCGGATCGATTCCCGGAAGCAATGCAACGCTCAATGTCACGAGCGGGCGGCTGGCCGTTGACGATGAGTTGGCCGTCGGAAGCCCGGGCGCCAATGCGGCCGTTAATCTGAGCGGCGGCGAGTTAAGCGCAACGGTTCTTAACAAACACGATATGAGCACCTTCAATGTCACCGGCGGCCTGCTTCAGGCCGACACTGTCAACTTCGACCTTACAATTAGCGGCGGTACGCTCGGTGCGTCGAAAGTCGACGGAAACAGCATTATTAACGGCGGCCTCACGATTGCGAGCGGCGCCATTCAATTCCGGCTCGCGTCAAGCTTCGTTGCCGACATGTTCGAAGTCCATGGCGATTTAGCGCTCGGTGGCCATCTGGATGTGGTTCCGCTTGGCGGGTACTCTCCCACCGACGGCGACAACTGGCAAATCATTGCCGCGGAAAACATCCTTGGATCGTTCAGTTCAATTTCGCCGGGATACAACGTCCGCCGCGAAGGCAATAGCCTGAGACTTTTCTTCGGTGCCGCACCGGTCGCCCTGGCTGGCGATTACAACGACGATGGCGTCGTGGACGCCGCCGATTACGTTATCTGGCGCAAGGCGCTCGTGAGCGGCTCAGAGCTGTCGAATGAAACGGAAAGCCTTGGCGCCGCCGACCATGAAGATTACGCCGCGTGGCGCGGCAACTTTGGCGCCAGGCGGAGTACCGAAAGTGCCTCCGGCACAGTCATCCCCGAACCTTCGGCTTGGATCATGGCTTTTCTTATCCTGGTACTACAGATTTGCGCTCGGAGTGCGATCCGATAGTCGGCTGATTTGCGGATTTTCGGAGCTTTTTGCAAAAATGGCCGCTTGGCTGAATTGCAACCCGAATTACGATGCAAAGAGGCGGGTCGCAGAATGCCATAACGTTCTGCATAGACTACTGTCCAAAATCGTTTTTGTGATTGCACCTGGGCTTAACTCCTCTTCGCAACAAAGGACAGGCTAATGATGCGAACGAATCGGTTGGTCGTTCCGCGCACGGGGTTGCGCTTTCATTCTCACTTGCTCATCGCGGCCGCACTGGTTGCGTTCTCGATCATCGGCTCTTCTCTCACCGCCGCCGTAATCGTCGACGATAACTGGCTCGATGCAACCGACACGGATCCGGCTTCGCCCGTTTACTCGGAAAACGGAATCGAACTCGACGTGGATGGTAACCTGGAATCCGCATGGTTCCAGGGCGGTGTCGGGACGCTTGATCCGATCGGAGCTGGCGGACCGTTGCACGGCGACATGACAGCGCAGGGTACCTCGTCCGCAACTTGGACGACGTACTTCACGCCCGAAGGCAGCGAAATCAATCTTGCGAACACGGGCGATAAGATTCGCGTCACCTGGATCTTCACACCCAGAAACATCAACATAACTACCGCGGGGGGCGAACCGGGCAGCAACACCAGTCAGAACTTTCGTTTCGCACTGGTCGATAATGTCGTCGGCACCGGCAGCGCTCGGGCGACCGCCAACGGCTCGCTACCGGCAGCCGCGTACACCGGATACGCTGTCCTCGCCAATATGGGCACCACGCTGGGAAACGCCAATCCATTCCAGCTGCGCGAGCGCACTCTCATGACGCCCGGCAACTTGCTGAACACCTCGGGCGACTTCGGCAATATTTTGGGCAACGGCGCCACGACCGGTAACGACGGCTACGACGGCGGCACGCAATACACCATGATCTGGGAAGCAACGCGCAACGGGGCCGGCCTCGACCTTGATGTGCGAATCACGGGCGGCACGCTCGACAACGACGGCGAAGCGCGCGTTACCGTGAACGATCCATCGGCCAATGGAGGCAGCTTCAAATTCGACACGTTCAGCATCCGGCCTTCTGGTGCGACGACGACCGCTGAATTCTTCGACACGTCGCTGTTTCGCGTCGAGTTTATCGCAATTCCGGAGCCAGCCTCGGCTTTACTTGTGGGATTGGCCGCTGCAATGCTCGCCGTAGTTAATCGTCGGCGATAGGGCCCATGCGGGCGGATGGATGCTTGCTCGCCGCGGCGGGTGAGCCATGTTGCGGCAAGACCATGCCTATGCGGTCGACCATGCTGCGCATGGTGCCCGCGACGAAGGTATGCCACATCTTTCCACGTTTCAGCGAATCTGGGGAGCCGCGGTTTCTGCCAATTCGTTTAAATACACCTCAAGGTTGGTGTACGCAGCGTCACTCAAGCCTTTTCCATTCCCATCCGCAGGATCGTCCGGATTCAGTCCATGCTTCAGCTCGAACTCGTTCGGCATCCCATCGCGATCGGTGTCGAAGTTGTCTGGGCGCCGGGCAGTCAGTATGTCGTCGATTCCCGCTAGAACGCTATTGGCGTTGCGTAATGACTCCTGCGAATCGATAAGAGCACCCGATCGCTCGACCAGGGAATCGATCACTCGCTGGTCGATTGCATCGCGCGGCAGACTCGCGCCGCAGGAACGCACGACGCGGCTATAGGCCTGTTCAGGCGAGGTAACATAATCCGCGACGCTGGCAAAGAATTCAAGCGGCTTCCCGTGCGTCGGGCCGGCAAGCAGATCCTTCGCGTCAAATCGCCGGAAGGTGCGCTTAATATCGTTCACGCGCCCAACCGCAATTCCGTCGTGCTCCGCATCCTGATCTGTGTCGAGCATGTTGTCGCGGTGAAACAGCACGGTCCGCGCCGGATCGTCCTCATTGAAGATGTAGTCCGATTTTTTCGCTGGGCCGTTCACGAAATAGTTTCCGACAAAATTGATTCGCACCTCGCCCAATTCACTACGGTGCGTCGGCTGGTCGGCCCAGTTGTAAATCACGTTATTGATGAGATTCACGTCCGTGCGACGCCGGTTCGCCTGCGCCTGGCCGTCGTCCAGCTGCTGCTGCCCGCCAATCGACGGGTTGCGTGCGCGATGATGAGCCCACAGATTTTGATAGAAGGTATAGCCGCCGACTCCGGCTTCCTGGTCGGCCGGTGTCAGCTCACCGCGAAGAAGCGAGCCATACCCGTGCGATCCCTTGGGATGAAACGACTCATTGAGGCTCTCGGCGATAATCGAGTTTTGCACCGTGACATCGCGCGAGCGCGTCACCGAAAGTGTTTCATCCAGCCCCCAAGCTACGGAAACATGGTCCACGATTACGCGATTGGCACGGCCGATGTCCAGGCCGTTCGCCGTACGTGGATCGAGATCTTTGGCGCCCTTCGATTCAGGCTCGACGGCCGCATTCTGCTGCTTGCCGGAAGCCCGTACGTTAAAATCGCCGACGCGCACGCGCAAGTATCGCACGACCACGTCGGACGCGCCGGAGATCTCCACCGGGTAGCCCCAAACGGTGATTCCGCCCGGCGCCGTGTGTCCAGCAATGGTGAGATTATTCTTGCGGATTTCAAGCGTCTCGCGCAGCTGGATCGCGCCGCCCACGTCAAACACGATCGTGCGCGGCCCGCTGGCCGAGCGTATCGCGTGACGCAGGCTGCCGTCTATCTTCTCTTCGCTGTCGCTGCGATAATCGCGCAGGTTGATGACGTGATACACATCCCCGCCGCGTCCGCCCGTAGCCGCGGCGCCTTGCCCGACGGCGCCGGGAAACGCCGGCAGCGTTGCCTCTACGTCCTTCGCAACGAACCCGGCAAACAATACGGCCAGGAGAATCTGCAGCCTGAATGTCGCACCGCGCTCGTCGTGGCTCATGGTCCGTTTCTCGATCGCTGGAATTCTCGCGGGCTTACGCCAAACCTCTGTCCAAACGCGGTGGTCAGCTGCTTGGCGGAGCTGAAACCGGTTCGCCGGGCAACTTGATAGATCTTTGTCGCCGGTTCTTTTTCCAATAGCTCGCGCGCCAGTTTCAGTCGCCACTCGCGAATGTACTGGTACGGGCTTTCTTTAAGCGCGTCGCGAAACGCGTACTCCATCCAACGTCGCGATACGCCAACCTGCGACGCCAACTCATCCACTCCAATTGGATGTTCGATATTCTTGTTCAAGTATTCGATCGCCTGGCATAATCGCGCGTCTTTGAACGCGACGGTTTGCGTCGATTCGCGCGCTACTATTCCCAGAGGCGGAATCACTTCCTCGGCGCTCTCGATCGGTTTGCCGCGGATGAGCTGATCGAGGATCGCCGCCGCATGATACCCTTCCTGCTGATTGTTGCGCGCCACGCTGGTCAGCTGGGGCTGCACATGCACGCAGATTACTTCTTCGTTGTCGACACCAATCACGGCGACGTGCTGCGGCACGCGCAGGCCGATTTGCCGGCAGGCATCCAGCACTTCACGGGCCCGGTAGTCAGTCACTGCAAACAGTCCAACCGGAGTCGCAAGACGCTCGAGCCACTTCACCAGCCCCCGCTGCTGGTCGTGCCATTGTAAACCCTTCGCCCGATACGTCGGCCGCATCAATAGCGACGAGCAATTGAATCCGGCCTCCTCCAACCGCGCCGCGAAGGTCTTGCCGCGAGCGTTTGAGTATGCCACATCGCGCAATCCGTAATAGGCGAATTCACGAAATCCGCGCTCCATCAAATGCTCGGCGGCTAGCTTCCCCACAAGCCGGTTGTCGAGACTCACGCGCGGCACAGGCGTGTGTTCGAGCGTCCCGGAAATATTTACTATCGGGACTTTCAACTCCTTGACACAGGCTGCCTCGGCAGGAGTATGCAGAGCAGCGATGATTCCGTCTCCCTTCCAGCCGTGCAGATCGAGCACCGACAGCGCCAACGATTCGGGCGAAGTGACATACGACCAATGGCAACCGTGCTCCAAGGCGTAGCGCAGAACGCCGGTAATGAACACCTCCTGATGTGCGCCGCGGGGAAATGCCAGCGCAATTTCTTTCGAGCGGGTCGGCGGCATACGTCGCAACTCGCGTTCGCGTCCCATTGGGCTAAATTGGACAATGCGTGTTTTCGGTCCATTATTGCAAAAATTGCCGCTTGGATGCAATTCACCGGCGGGTAAAATGAATTATTAATCAGCCTGCGTTTGCGCAAGCCTTATCAGACCGGAACGACGAGCATCAAACCGACCTGCCAAGGGGGCGAACATGCGGATGCGTGTTCGCCGGCTTTTTGCTCGCGCTCGGTGGCTGTGCTCCAATGAAGATTGGCGGTTTCGAAATGGATCAGCAACCCGTTGTAGCAGGCACACTCCGTGTGCCGTCCGCTGAAGCTGCTACAAGTCATCGCGCTTCAGACAGCGCTGATTCGGCATACCGACCCGGCACCCGGCTAAACCGGCTGTCGGGTGCCCTGTGCCTACGACGTGGTTTTACCCTGGTCGAGCTCTTGGTGGTCATCGCGATCATCGGCATTCTCGTGGCCCTCCTGCTGCCGGCGATTCAAGCCGCCCGCGAGGCCGCCCGCCGCGCTCAGTGCAGCAACAATTTGAAGCAAATCGGCATCGCGGTGCACAATTACCACGACACGCGGCGCACCCTGCCGCCGATGCGAGTGGCCGATCATCAGCAGACCTGGCTGGCGTTAATCCTGCCCCATCTCGAGGAACAGCAAGTCGGCGATTTATGGGACGAGAAGCTGGGCTGCTTTTACGACCAGAAGCTCGAGCTGCGAACGGCAAACATAAACGGCTATTATTGTCCTTCACAGCAGCATGA